>JANPOX010000575.1:0-5608 GCA_031428235.1 Bacteroidia bacterium
TGGAGTGTTTTCGTAAAATAAAAAAGGCTCTACAATTTGTAGAGCCTTAATTTAATAATCTTAATATTTAAATACAACCAACCTGACCAGAAACAGTTACTGAGTAAAATGAACCCGGTGTCTTGTAACAGGATATGTTAGAGAAAGAAGCTGTAATTGGACCAGTACCGGTAACAGTAATTGTTCCTGCGCTTGAATACCAGGTGCTTCCTGCATCCTGGCTAGGAGGATTAGCAACCGTCATAAAAGCTTTACCCGGGCCTAATAAGCCACTAGAGTTTACTAATTGATATGAACCGGGAGTTGGAGCTGAAGAAAAGCAAACTGTAACCGTAGTGCTTGTACTGGTATTTGTATTTATTAAACAGGTTTGACCTGAACAACCCGGACTAGTCCATGCTGCACCAGTTCCTACACCGCTCATGCTTGAGTTTTGTTGTGTAGATGTAGTAGCAATAGTACCTGTAGTAGTTACATTAGTAATGTTTGGATTATTACCTGTACCGGTTTGCGCTTCATCCTTATACGTTGGAGTAATAGCATCACTGTCGTTTTTTGATTTGCAGGAAATAAAAACGATACTTCCGATAAATAAAACTGATACTGCTGATAAAATGATTTTTTTCATTTTCTTTAATTTTTATATTCAAATCTATTCATTATAAATCTATTTTCCAAATAGTTACACTCATTCGTTTACCACATTGGCTGGTTAATAAAAGCCTTTGCCTTGTTTTACCATTTGTTTCAATAAGATGCAGGCCCGGTAGCGGTCTTCCTGGTATTCTTCGTAAAGGCCATTTAATGTTGCTAAAATCACAGGTAATCCAATTTCATCTGCCCATTTTAGTAAACCTTTCGGATAATTCACTCCTTTGGTCATGGCAAGGTCAATGTCATTTACTGAAGCAATACCTAAATAATGTGTATCACAAGCTTCATTAATGAGCATGCAAAGAATGCGGTTCACAATGTATTTAGCCAGTGTTTCATCTTTTTTAGGTTCAGGAAGAATAGCGCCTTCCCTGTAATCATAAAAACCACGTCCGGTTTTTTTGCCAAGAAATTTTGCTTCCAGTAAACGTTTTTGTGTCAATGATGGTTTAAAGCGTGGGTCATAATAAAATTGTTGCCACACGGTTTCTGTCACTACATAATTAACATCATGCCCAATGAGGTCCATTAATTCAAACGGACCCATTTTAAATCCACCAATTTCACGCATGGCCCAATCGATGGTGGCCATATCTGCTAACTGCTCATCATAAATGCGCAGGGCTTCGCTGTAAAATGGTCGGGCTACACGGTTCACAATAAAGCCAGGTGTATCTTTTGCCATCACCGTAACTTTGCCCCAACTATTAATCAGTGCCTGGCAATGGTTTGCAATCACCATATCTGTGGCTATGCCCGGAATGATCTCCACCAAAGGCATTAAAGTAGCAGGATTAAAAAAATGAATACCAATTACTTTTTCGGGTTTATTACAGGCCGAAGCTATGGATGTAATAGATAATGAAGACGTGTTGGAAGCTAACACACAGGTATCTGAGGTTATACTTTCCATCTCTTTAAAAACAGATTGTTTTACCTCACTTTTTTCAATGATCGCTTCAATAACCAGGGCGCAGGTTTTGAAATCGGTGATGGAGTTAGTGTAGGTAGTTAAACTTAAAACGGATTGCGCTTTCTCTTCACTAATTTTTCCTTTTTCAACCAGCTTGCTTAACGAATTTTGTAAATTACTTTTTGCTTTTTCTAAGGCTGCTGAGTTTGTATCATAAACAATGGTTTTGTGTCCCGCTGTTGAAGCTACCTGTGCAATGCCACTTCCCATGGCGCCGGAACCAACAATACCAATAACTGAATCTTTAGTGAACATAATTATTTTTGAATGAGTATTTTTTTTGTTTCGTGAATGTTGTCGCCTTTGATGGTTACAAAATAACAGCCATTGCTTAAACTTCCTGTGTTGAAATTGGTTTTATATACCAATCGATCAATGTTTAAAGTTTCTTTTACCATCGTTTTTCCTAAAACATCAGTGATGGTAAATTGAAGGTTCGTATGAGATTGGTTCGCGATGATAATATTCAATTGATTGGATGCAGGATTGGGAAACACAGAGAATATACTTGATATAGTCGATTCTGTTTCTTTGATGCCCACTGAATTTTTATAGGTATTATCACCGTCTAAAATAAAAATACCGTTTTGCATATCAGTTGTTATGATGATTTTACTCGGTAAAAAAGGATAGGCCCCCCAATTGCCGCTATATTCGCCTGTTCCTGTTTGATTTTGAGTATCAAAATAACCATAAACGGTAGTGTTTGCCGGATTAGAAATATCATATAAATACAAACCATCTTTGTAAGAACTTATCCAACACCATCTGTTACCGATTATGTAAGGATTGTGCGCTGTTGATGTAAAACTCGAACGTATAGTATCTACTAAAGTAATATTATTAAAATTGGAAACATCAATCACTTTAGCTGGCAAATGCGTACTTACTTCATCAGCAAAAACCATCGTCTTACGGTCATCTGTTTGCCATGAGCTGTGATTATAGCCGCTGGAAGGATAACCTGCAAAAGATTGGAGTAAGGTGAATGTATTTGCTATGGAGTCGTATTTTAAAATCTGTAATCCTTTCCAACCCGTAGAAGCATAGATGGTATCATTTCTCACAAACATGTCATGCACATAATCAATGACAGATAAACTGATATCATCTTCCAGTCTTCTTAAAAGAACAGGGGATTCAGGATTTGCCAGACTATAAACCCTCATTGGTGATTGATAGCCTGTCCCGGTATTTTTTGGGGCACCGCAATACAATTTATTCTGGTCAATAAAGATGGTGTGACAAAGTTCAAACAATGTGTTGCTGTCATAAACCACATGAACGGAGTCCGGTAAATATTTCATATCTACAATCTGCAAACTGTTAGGCTGGCATTGGTCGCTCACCATGTAACAATAGTTCTGATAGGTTTTAACCTCTCTCCAGGTACAGCCGGTATGTTTTGCCCTAACCGAATCAACAATCACAGGATTTGTAGGAACGGTGACATCAATAAAATAAGTTTGTTTACTGGTACCCACAATGGCATACTCTTTATTTTTTGCAGCCTGGTACCATCCCCAACAACTTGAATATTTTCTTCCATCTGACCCGGTATTATCGGTTTCAGGATCAAGATGTGCCAGCAAAGTAATATTTAAGCTTGGGTAGGTTTGCGAAAAAACGCTATAAGAACTTGCAAAAATAATAAGAATTAGAGGTAGAATTTTTTTCATTGGGCTGGTAAATTAAAGTACACACAAAGTACAAAAAATAAATGAATCCATTGATCAGAAATAATAATGCCCTCTCTGTATTTTTTAGAAGAAGAGGTTATACTTTAGAAATTATTTTATAATGAAAGAGATGTTTAAAATTATTTTCGTTAAAAGGTTTGCAGACATATCAGGTTTAATAATTTACTTCTTTCATCTTTTTTCCTTGACGAAAAAAGAAGCAAAAAAGTCAAGACGAAAGACCAACTCCAATTTTTTATCGCTCGAAGGCCTTCGCAATACCACCTAAAAAATAGTAGTTCGCTCTCTTTCGCCTTTTCAGCCGCACTCTTACCAATGTATGAGAGACTTATAAAATACATTTTAATCTTTCTTTTAAGACCCAAAATATTATTCTAAATAAAATAAAACCCCTATGCGCGTTGTACAAAGGGGTTTTAATATTCAAAAATAAAAATAAATCTATTTCTTATTCTGAGCGTCTACTACTGCAATAGTAATCATGTTTACGATCTCTCTTACAGAGATTCCTAATTGCAGAACATGCACCGGTTTTTTTAATCCCATTAATACCGGACCAATGGCTTCGGCACCTCCTAATTCCTGCAACAATTTGTAAGCAATGTTACCAGAAGCAAGGTTGGGGAAAATAAATGTGTTCACATCTTTATCCACTAACGTACTGAATGGAAACTGCTCTTTCAACAATTCATTATTTACTGCGAAATTTGCCTGTATATCACCATCTACAATTAAACCGGGATAATTTTTGTGAAGGATTTTTACAGCTTCCTGAGCTTTTCTCGGTACCTCACCTTCAGCTGAACCAAAGTTGGAGTAGGAGAGCATGGCAATACGGGGAATAATATTGAATTGCTTTATCGTATTTGCTGTCAGAACCGCAATGTCTGCTAATTGCTGAGCTGTTGGGTCGGTGTTCATGGTGGTATCCGCAAAAAAGTACGGACCACGTTTAGTAATCATCATATATAAACCGGCCACACGGCTCACACCTTCCTGCACACCTATCACATCTAATGCTGGTTTTATTGGTGCTCCATACTTACGGGTTAAACCGGAAATCATGGCATCAGCCAATCCCTGATCAACCATCATGGCACCAAAATAATTCCGGTCACGCATTAATTTGCGCGCATCGTATTGGGTTAAACCACGACGTTGTTGTTTTTTCCACAAGAGATCTCCAAACGCATTTCGCCTGCTTTCTTCTTCAGACAACCAAGTATCAATAATAGGTGTATCTCCCATATCAATCTGGTGTTCTTCAATTAATGCAAGAATTTTTTCTTTGTTACCTAATAAAATAGGTTTCGCAATACCATCATCTTTAGCAACCTGTGCGGCTTTTAAAATTTTATAGGTATCCGCTTCTGTAAACACAACTCGCTTAGGATTTGATTTTGCCTTGTTGGCAATGCTTCTCATTAATTTGTTATCCTTACCTAAACGGTTATCCAGTTCGGTACGGTAGGCATCCCAATCCGTAATAATACGTTTTGCAACGCCGCTATCAATGGCCGCTTTTGCTACAGCAGAACTTACTGTGGAAATTAACCGGCTATCAATTGGCTTAGGGATAATATAATCACTACCAAAGTTTAAGTTTTTTGAACCATAAGCAAGATTCACGTAATCCGGAACGCTTTCCTTTGCCAACGCCGCAATGGCTAATGCCGCAGCCAATTTCATTTCTTCATTAATACAGGTAGCACGAACATCCAATGCTCCTCTGAAAATAAAAGGAAACCCCAAAACGTTATTCACCTGGTTAGGATGATCGCTTCGGCCAGTTGCTACAATAATATCAGGACGGGCACCGATGGCTTCGTCATAAGAAATTTCAGGAGTAGGATTTGCCAAAGCAAACACTATACAGTTTTTTGCCATGGAGCGAACCATATCCTGCGACAAAATATTTCCTTTAGATAAACCAACAAAAACATCGGCGCCTTTAATGGCTTCTTCAAGGGTATTTACTTTTATATTATCTGAGGCAAAAAACGTTTTGTACTGATCTAAGTCTTTACGGTTTTTATTAATAACACCTTTACTATCGAGCATTAAAATATTTTCCTTTTTAACCCCAACAGCTATGTACATTTTTGCGCATGAGTTCGCAGAAGCACCGGCACCATTAATTACCAGTTTTATTTCGCTCATTTTTTTGCCTGAAATTTCAACGGCATTTAATAGACCGGCCGATGAAATGATAGCTGTACCGTGCTGATCATCATGCATCAACGGAATATTTAACTCTTCTTTTAAGCGGCGTTCAATTTCA
>JANPOX010000576.1:0-8796 GCA_031428235.1 Bacteroidia bacterium
AATTCTACACGCGCATCATCTGCTAACTCCAATTGAATCAAAGAAATTACACAGTAATTAATGATACCAATGTATTCCCCTGTTATATCATCTAAAACTTTTTGTGTTCCTTTTTCCTCTATGCTTTTGATGCGTTGCGCCTTGATGAAAATCTGATCTGTTAAAGAAGTAGGGCGTAAATTACGCCACGCAGTCCCATAATCTTTCATCTTCTTTAAAAAAAGATCTTTGCATAATTTTATGGCTGAGTCGTATTGTGAAGATGTATTATTCATTTGTTGCAAGTTCTCATTTGTTGTAAATTCTCATTTGTCTAAATGTTTATTTATAAAATTTTATTACTATCTTGAACAGTAGTATTTTGTAAACATTTGAACGCTAATTTATAAATAATGTATAAGACGTATTTAACAAATGGTAAACAATTGAGTTTTGAAAGAGCTCAGGTAATGGCTATTATTAATATTACTCCTGATAGTTTTTATGACGGAGGTAAATTTTCATCCGTTACTGATATTATCAAGGATGCTGAAATGAAAATCTACCAGGGTGCCACTATTCTTGATGTGGGCGCAGCATCATCACGACCAAAAGCTTTATCTGTTTCTGTAAAAGATGAGATAGTCCGTCTAAAAGAACCTTTGATCAAGCTCAGAAAAGAGTTTCCTAAAATGTTGATATCCATTGATACTTATTTATCTGAAGTGGCTGAATTCGGGATCGATCTGGGAGCAGATATCATTAATGATATTTCCGGTGGTGAGCTGGATGCGAAAATGATTGATGTCGTTGCTAAACATCAGATCGCTTATGTGTTAATGCATATGCAAGGTACACCGCAAAACATGCAGGTAAACCCTTCATACACAAACGTAGTGAAGGAGTTGCTGGATTTTTATAAAGCTAAAATTGAACATTGCAAAGCAAAAGGATTTGAAAAGTTGATTATTGATGTGGGCTTTGGTTTTGGTAAGACCTTAGAACATAATTACGAACTGTTAAAGAACCTGGATGAGTTTGCCGGTTTTGAATGTCCGATCCTCGTTGGTCTTTCCCGTAAATCGATGATCAATAAAGTGATTCACACTTCACCTGTTACTGCTTTAAATGGCACTACCGTATTAAATACTATCGCTCTTCAAAAAGGCGCTAAAATATTAAGAGTACATGATGTAAAGGAAGCCAAGCAGGCGGTAGACCTTTTTGAATTTTATAAAATGGCTTAAAGAGCTATTATTTCAATTGTCTTAAGTATAGTTGAATTGTATTTTCCAATCCGTAGTAAAGTGAATCACTGATTAATGCATGACCGATAGACACTTCTAATAGATTTTCTGTATTGTTTTTAAAATAGCCTAAGTTTTCAAGACTGAGATCATGGCCTGCATTGACTCCTAACCCAAGTTTGTTCGCTAATTTTGAGGCCTCTGTAAAAGGCTTTATTACGGTTTGCTTTTTGGCAGAATAATATCGCGCATATTCTTCTGTATAAAGTTCAATCCGGTCAGTGCCGGTTAATTTCGCGCCTTCAATCATTTTCAAATCAGGATCCACAAAAATAGAAGTCCGGATACCAGCCTTCTTAAACATCTGTATCATTCCTGTTAGGTATTCTTTGTTAGCGATGGTGTCCCAACCGTGATCAGAAGTCAGTTGGTTATCTCCATCTGGCACAAGTGTTACCTGCTCGGGTTTTACTTCTAATACAAGGTCTACAAATTTTTGAATTTTCGGATTCCCTTCAATATTGAATTCTGTTTTTAATAAAGGTTTTAAATCATACACATCCTGGTAACGGATATGTCGTTCATCGGGACGAGGATGAACCGTTATGCCCTGTGCGCCAAAACGCTCTGCGTCGATGGCAACCTGAATTAAGTTTGGTGTATTTCCTCCACGTGAGTTTCGGATCGTGGCAATTTTATTAATATTTACTGAGAGTTTTGTCATATTTTTTTTAATTATATCATACTATAAAAAACGAGTCGCCAGGTTTTGGTCTGGAATTAAACAACTATCTTTTTTACCATACCATTTGTAACGGTTTTTAGCAATGAAATCATAAACGGTATTTCTGATAAATGAAGGAACAATAATTAAGCTAAAGGCAATAGGAAATATCCCTTTTAGGTGTTTAGCCAATCGAAGAGCCGCAGTAGATTTTACATAAGCTTTATTTTTTTCTATCAATACAAGACTGTCTGTTTTTGCAGGATCAATAGAGTAATAATTTAAAATTTCAATACCAATTTTTGATTGAAGAGAGGTGAAATATATTTCTGGTTTTTTTTCGTGCTTTAAAACAAATTGTACGGATGAATGACAGAGATTGCAGTAGCCATCAAACAATAAAATAGTTTTATTTTTCAGAATATCGTTCATTATGGTTTTATGGCAACAGAGTAGGGATCAGAAGCGACTTCTGTTTTTTTAGTTAATAATTCCATTGTACTCATTTTAAAATAATTTACAAAACCATTTCTACCACATATTCCTGTGTGATGAGGAACAGGTCCGTTTGTTAAAAGATTTCTACTGGCAACAATTATATAATCATTTGTTTCATCTAAAGCTATACCATGCGGTTGATAGCCAACAGCGTAATTTGTTTTTTGATACGTTGTCATATCAATCATTGTAACACATCCTTTTATCCCAGGTTTTGAATTTAGTTCTTCCTGACAGACAACATATAGTTTATTTCTAGCACTACTTTTAGTGATCTCAAGAGGATACATGCCCGTTGAAATAGTTTGCAGCAAAACATCTCCGGCAGTACTTAAGACTCTTACTTCATTTGATTTTTGGCAGGTTACAAAGTATCGGTTACCATCTTGTGAAAATATTATTTCATGTGGGTCGAGTAAAGAAGTTTGATTTGAAATACCTGAACCATCCAAAGGAATTTCAATGAATCCGTTAAGAGCAGTATCTATTTTGAAAATGTAATTGCCGGTTTGTCGGGTGATGTAAATGGTATCATTTGCTTTATTTAAGGCGATACCATGCGCATCTGTAAAATTACCGCCTCCGATATTATTGATTAATTTCATGTTATCAATGTCTATCACTGCTAAACGGCTATTAGATTGCCAGGAAACACAATAGGCCCTTTTACCATCATCACTGATAGTGATGGTATTCCAGTTTTGTGAGGTTCCAAGGACGACCTGTGAAACAAAACTATCGTCGGATGTTTTATATTTTTGCAATATATTATTGGCTACAAATATAACATACCAGTACTGTCCGTCAGGAGATAATCGGATCATGTGCGGACTCTCAGCAACTCCGGGAAGACTACCAACAGTTATATAACGCATTGGTAATTGAGTTGCTGCATCAAAAACGGTAACTACATCACAGCCCTGGTTTAAAACATAATATTTTTTTCGGATTGGATTATCAGACCACATCACATTTCCATTAATATCAGTAGCGCCATTGTCAATCCATGATTTAATTGTTTGAACTTCATCCCTACTTAATGGAGAACCATTCAAAGGCATAGTGGGAACATTTTTCGGGCCAAGATCTGTATAGGTATTTATAAAATAGCAGAGGGAGGAAAAATCACTTCGAAAAGGAATGACAGGAGATCCGTTGCTTGATCCATGAAATAGTGATGTATATGAACTTAAATCTAAGCCGGCTGCTCCTTTATTGCTTGCTGTATTATGGCAGCCTGAAGTAGCGCATTTGTAAGTAAATATTTTTCCTATTTCTGTAGGATAATCTCCAAAAGTTGGAGGGGCAGAATCTTTAGTGCAAGCAAATAGAAAAACAAAGAAAATGAACAGGATCATTACTCCGGTTACTTTTTTTATGATGTTTTTTTTGTTCATTGACTAAAGGTACAAAAGCCTTTCGGGATTAAAAACACAAAATAATGAAAGCTGATTACAAGCAAGCGGACCTTAGTAATTGCATGTATTGCAATCCTTTTTGCCTTGCAAATGCTATGTTATGTTCTGGAATTGTTTCCGGGTTAGGGTATAAGCTTAAGGCTTTAGTTAAACTTTCTTCCCTTAAAATATGCAGCATGGGATAAATGGAACGGTTGGTGAAATTAGCAGGATCGTTTTCATCACTGCCTTCAAAACAATAGTCCGGATGAAAACTGGCTAGTTGAAAAATTCCATCATAACCTTCTTTAGTAAGCAAACGTTCTGAATTTTTAACCAGATTCAAGTAGTCATCAAACTTTAGAAAATCATTGGAAAAAATAATAAAACCGGTTTCTGTTTCTATATCGTTTTCAAGTCTCATCAATTCTTCTTTTAAAGTTTCCAAAGCCTCATTTATTGTAGTTTCTTTTTTTACAACATACTGGATACTGTTTTTTAAAACTGCCTTTGCGGCGAATGGACAAAAGTTGCAATCAATCACAACTGATTTGATCCAATTAGTTGTTTGTTCTATGATTTTTTCATCACTTAACGTCATATGATTTTGATTTATTTTTTTGCCGTTTTAATTTCCTCGCTTTACGAATCGCAATTTTAACTCTATGTCCTTGGGTTCCTCTTAAACTTTTCAGTACACCTTCTCTGTCCTTGAGTGCAATAAATCCTGGTATAAATGCTGCGCTTTCATCAATGGGTTTTAAATTGATATCCATTGGCAAAAGGGTGTCAATAATCGGAAGGAAATCAAGATCCAGTTTGAATTTTCTTTTAAATTGTTTCATGAAACTTGCCTGTGCGCAATGAGTTGCGAATGCAATAGTTTTAAATCCTAATTCCTTAGCCATTACATGAGAGTAATAAAGATTTTCAGTTGTATGTTCGGCTTTTATTTCTGTGAAAATATTCTCTTTTTTTATTCCAAGTTGAATAGCAAACAAACGCATGACTTCTGCTTCTACATAAGGACTGTGAACAGCGCTCCCTGAAAAGATAATGTTTTTTGTAAAATTGTTTTTATAAAGGAAATAAGCCCACTTGATACGATCAGCAAGCACTGTATTTACTTTACCAGAATCATGCGGGAAGCCCGGAACAATAATAACATCATAAGGTTTTTTTAAATTGGATTCTTCAAAACATTTTTTGGGATCAGCATAAAATAAATTATAGTAAGCATTGCATCCGGTTAAAAATAATAAGCTGCACAAAAAAATAGCTGATAAAATAATTTGTTTCATTGTATTCATGTGTTTTAATAGCTTTCCCATCTGTTCCAAAGCTAATTAATTTTAATAATTTAACTGTATTAAAAATATAAATACCTTTAACTGTAATGAAATCAAAAGCACTTATTTATACTGACGGTTCCTGTCATACACAATTATGCGTGGGAGCTTGGGCATCTGTGATATTAATAAATGGTGATAAAATCGTTTTAAGTGGGAAAGAAAATGATACGACTCATAACCGAATGGAACTTTTGGCAGTAATTAGTTCGATATATTATGTAAAAGATCACTATAAAGAGATTGATGACATACATATTGTTTCTGACAGTCAATATGTGATTGGACTAATTGATCGAGAAACAAAATTTATTAAGAATGAATTTCAAACTAAAGCCGGGAAAGATATTCGGAATGTAGATCTGGTAAAAGAACTTTTGCATCTCTTTTCAGTCATGCATGTTCGTTTTGAGAAGATCAAAGCGCATCAAAAAGCAACTGATCAAGTAAATTACAATATTGAAGTGGATAAACTTTGCAGGCAAATTGTTAGAGAAGCTGCAAAGCAACTTGAAAGATAATTTTTTTAAATTAAAAAGCCCTTAAAAATTAATTTAAGGGCTTTAAAAAACCGAAAACTGAATGTTCCTGTGATCCCGCTTGGGCTCTAAAAAAATTATTACTAAAAGTGAGATTATGATTACTCACTTTATTATAAAGAGGAAAAACAATTAATAATTTTACCCCTTGTTTTTTTGTAATTTATTATTGATTCATAATACTTTTATGAATCAAATAAAAATTGTGAAAATTAAATAAATAAAAATTAAAATTTAGGGCAAGAAACAAGTACACGTTTTACTCCTTTTTTTGGCGTACAAAGTTCGTATGAAAGTGTAATTTCATGTGCCCCTTGCGTCATATTGTGTAATTGAGAAATTGTAATATCGTAACTATAACCAATTTTTAAAGTTTCCTTTTGGAACCCTATAACAACAGCAACTGCATCATTATTTTTATAACCGGGTTTATAAGCTTTTAGCCCAGGTATACCTCTATACCAAATACCTGCAGTAAATACATATTGACTATAATAAACGCCTACATCTACCTGATCAAATTCCCCTTGTCCTTTATAGTTCATTACAAGTGATATATTTTTTTTAAAATCTTTTTCTCTTTCATCTTTATTTAAAAGAAATGTTGCCCCTCCATGTACTCCATATTTTATGGGTAAATAAACGGTTCCATTTCCGATAAAAGTTTCGTTAGGTCTGTTTAGATGGAAGAAAGATGCTCCAGCCCAAAATTTAGAATTATAAATTAATGCGCCTGCACCCATATCAAGAAATGTCCTGGTTTGGGGTGGAGTTTCTACAATTGTTGTTGAGGATGCTCCGTTATTACCACCTCTGGATAATTGATCACCAAAAATTAATTTATCAAAACGAATACTTTTGATAGTCACCCCAGGTTGAACACCAAATCTTACTGCGGTTTTTCTATTAATTTTAGCTTCATATGCAATTGATGGGTTAATGATAGTAGTTCTTAGGCCACCAGCACCTGCATCATCAACACCACATTGTAATCCTATTCCTAAGCGCTTTCTGGAAACAAAATGATCTACTGATAGTAAATAGGATTGATAGGCGTTTTTTATTTCAGGCCACTGATTTCTATATACCAGTGCAACTCTTGAACATACATTGGCACCAGTAAATGCTGGATTCAGATATAAAGGAGACGCATAAAATTGAGTAAATTGCATATCCTGCCCTACTAAAAAATTAGTTTGAAATATAAAACATAAAAAAATTATTTTAAATATTGTGTTCATTTTAGTTACTATTTAAATAGAGTTACATCACTAGCTTTATTAAACACTTTACCGTTATTAAGCTTCACATAGGCTTTCCAAATATAAACTCCCAATGGACATATTTTATTTCTATAGTAACCATCCCAACCCTGTTTAATATCTACTGTTTCAAAAATTAATTCGCCCCATCTATTATATATCTGTAATTTATATTCATCAACGCCGGAAGTAAGCGGGAAAAAGATATCATTATCTAAATTATTTGGATTATAATAGCCTCCTGAAGAGCCTTCTGTGTTAGGCGAAAAAGCATTTGGGAATACCACGTCCGCATCAGTAATAATATTTACTTTGGCAGTATCAGAACATCCAAATTGAGATGTTGCAATTAGTTGAACTTCATATGATCCTATTGTTGAATATAAATAATTTGGATTAACTGACGTTGACGTATTTCCATCACCAAAGTTCCAATTATAATAAGAGGCTCCCGTAGATTGATTAGTACAATTTAAAACATCATATGGTAAATTAAGTGTAGTTGAACTTACAGAAAAGGCTGCAACCGGATAAGGGTATGCTTTTATTATGATTGGTGAAGAAAAATTATTATTGGTACAACCCCCATTCGTTGTTACAGTTATATTAGTCGAATAGCTACCTGGTGCAGTATAAATATGAGTAGGATTTTGTAATGTTGAAGTTGTTCCGTCCCCAAAACTCCATGACCAACTAGTAATAGGATCAGTTACATTTCCTGTAATTGAATTGTCTGAGAAATTTATTGAACCAGGAACACATACTATTGTGTTGCTTGACGTTGCTACAATTGTTGGTGGAGGATTAAACAATATTCGTACAGAATCTACAAGTGTAGCTCCGCAAGAATTTGTAATAGTAACAATATAGGTGGTAGGTTGAGTTGGTATAGTTACAAACGCTCCCGGTCCGGTTCCTAAATTATTATTCCAATTATATGTCAATGGACCGGTATCTCCAGATTCTACTGCGTATATGGTTGTTCCCTGACCCGGGCAAATAGGGGTATAGCCTATAGTTTCAATATTGGCATCTGTTAAGCTATAAACTACTGCCTTTACATTATCTGGATTTCCTGAGCATCCATTTAAGTCATAAGCAATTACAGTGTAATTTGTAGTAGCAGTTGCTGGATTTATATTTAAAGTACCACCATTAATAGAACCAAAAGGTTGCCATGCATAATAGTAGCCTCCAGAACCTCCAGTAGCCGTTGCTGTTAGAACACCTGTTTGATTTAAACAAATTGTATCGTTTAATCCTGCAATTGTAACTACTTGCAATGGTTGGGTTATGGATACCAAATTTGTGTCTTTACAATTATTGGCGTCAGTGATAAATACTGAATAAGTTCCAGCTCCTAAATTCATTGCCATACTTCCATTTTGCGGTGGATTGGTAGTCCACGTATATGTATAAGGAATTGTTCCACCTGATACTGATACAAAAGAACTTCCCGTTCCATTAAAACACAATGGAGTAGAAACTATATTTATTGTTGAAGATAGAATTGTTGGCTGACTAACATTCATAGAAATTAAAGAAGAGCAGTAATGCGAATCCATTACATGAACTGTATATGAACCTGCTGTTAAATTATTGATTGTTTGTCCGGAACCTGAAGGAGACCAAGAATAAGAATAGGATGGAGTGCCACCGGATGCCATTACAGAAATAGCACCATTGTTTCCATTGAAGCATGATACATTTATTACAGTATCAATTGAAACCGAAACAGGATTTGGCTCTGAAATGGTTGCTGTAATTGAACTTAAGCAGCCCCTTGCATCTGTGACATTTG
>JANPOX010000577.1:0-4924 GCA_031428235.1 Bacteroidia bacterium
GTTTGGGAAAGAGAGACGGAAAGAAAGGTATCCGCATAATTTGTGATAGAAAAAAAACGCTGCACACCCTTAGGAGTGCAGCGTTTTACTTAGTAACGTTAAGAGCTATCCTTTCGATTTTAAGGCCTATTATTTCCTCTGAAGCGCGTGATAATAAAAATAATTAGAGCGATAACAAGTACAACAACAATTACTCCTGTAGCAGCACCTGCTTTAAATATGCCCCCAATTACTTCACAGCTTTGTAAGCTTAATAAAAGTACTAAGCACAATGCGACTAAACTGAATTTGTTTTTCATAAAAATTGGTTTTTAATATTCCTTTAAGGAATCTGTTTAATCAAAAGTCATGAAAGGCCAGGTTAATTACCTTATATGGAATCTTCAATTTGTTATAATATTTTACTGTAAGGAATTATATTCATGCAATGTTTTATATTTTCCCTATAAGTCTTTTTTTAATTTAAAATGCATATTTAAAAATTGAAGTACTAATCTCTTTATGAAAATGATCATCGCCAATAAGCTAATAAAAACATTGCGAGAAAAAAAATTGACTGTCGCTTTTGCTGAAAGCGTGACCTGTGGTTTAGCCACACAAAAATTATCAAATTTTAAAGGAACTTCTGATGTTTTAAAAGGATCTATTATATGTTATACTCCTGAAGTGAAAATAAAAGTTCTTGGCATATCTAAAAAATGTGTAGATGAACATACCTGTGAGTCGGTCACGGTAACTGAATTACTGGCACGTAACCTTTCGGGTATTATCAAAGCAGATATTTGCGCTGCTATTACAGGCCTTGCTTCTCCAGGAGGAAGTGAAACAAAATCCAAACCTGTTGGATCTGTTTTTTTTGCTGTGTATTATAAAAATAAAATTCATGCATTAAAAAAAGCGTTCAGGGGTACGCCTTTACAGGTGAGAGAGAAAGCATGCGTTCAATTATATAAGTTTATTCTGCAACTTGTTAATTAATTATGGTGTATTATCTTTTTGGTTAAGTGGTCCGTTTATAATTCCTTTCAAAAGTTTTTTCCATTGAGGTTTTGCAAATCCTAGCATTGCAGCAATAGCCACAATAATATTGCGGAATTTATTGAGCAAAGATTTAGGTTCACTATTAGGAACTTCGTTCCTTCCTATTTCCAATCCAGATACAACCAACCCCTTCCTTTTTATTAAAAAAGTACTGCTTGCATCAGAAGTGTAAAAATGTGCAGTGTTATCTGCTCGTTTAAAAGGGTTTTTTATGGGTCTAACTCTGAAACCGTAAATTTCTTCGTCTTTTAAAATATCTTTAATATGTTTAAAAGTTTCAATTCTTACCCAATCATAGCCATTACCTGTGTTATTTCCAGGAGCAGGAAGTTTAATGCGAATTAAGTTGCCTACTCGTGGCCTATGGGATTTCAGAATATGCCCGTATTTATCAGTCAACCTAAATTCAGAACTACCCTCACCGCTTATTTTTTTCCAGGAGTTGATATCCAATAGCCGTTGTTTAGCTTCTCCAAACAATTTTATCGCCTCATCAATTGATGCTGTTTTTAATTGAGCTTTCGCAGCCGTACTGTTTCCTTTCTTTTGCGATGGAACAATTTGTGAAACAGAATTATCTATAGTGTCATTCATTTATTTTTGTTTTAATCCTCATATTCCAGCTCACTTTCCGATTTCTATTTCCCCATTGTGTTTTAACTTCCTGATAGGGTAATTGATCATGTTGGTAATTGTTTTTGATCAATTTCAGTTCTATGATATCGTATTTTCTAATATTTACTCTATACATTATTTTTATTGTTTTGTGTGAACCCGAGCGTTGTATTTTCTTATTTGAGCTTTATAATACAAATATGAATGCACGATCATAATCTGCCTTACAAGAAAAACGAAATACATTACATAATTCGAAATGTCATTTTTTGGTCATGATAAGATTATAATTAAATAGGTGATTTTTGTAATGAAAAAGGGATGTTGTTTTAACAACTTTGTAACTAACCGTGTATTAAAATTAAAATGATCTTCTACTGGACGCACTGAAACATGGTCTGTGCTCAGTTCAAAAAAAAGTAACTTATGGAAATTCTTAAAATCAGAGTGATGCGAGGCCCTAGTATCTGGTCGGTTTCCCGCAAAAAACTCATTTACATGAAACTGGATCTGGGTAAATATGAGAATTTTCCTACCAATAAAATTCATGGATTTGATGAAGCACTTGAAAAATTAATGCCTTCATTAAAAAATCACCGATGTTCTGAAGACAAAGAAGGGGGTTTTTTTGAACGAGTTCGTGAAGGGACTTGGCTTGGTCATGTGATTGAACATGTAGCTCTTGAATTGCAAACTCTCGCCGGTATGGAATGCGGTTTTGGACGAACGCGCTCTTCTGATGAAAAAGGTGTTTATCATATAGTATTTGCTTATGAAATTGAACGAGCAGGTATGTATTCAGCTCAGGCAGCTTGTCGTTTGGTGGAAAAGTTAGTGACCGGCGATTCTTATGACATTGAGGTGGATATAAAAGATCTACAACGTATTTATAGTCGGGATAAATATGGCCCCACTACTTTGTCTCTTATCTCTGAAGCCGAGAAAAGGGATATACCTTATAAACGGCTTAATAATAATTCTCTGATCATGCTCGGTCAGGGAAGCCGACAAAAAATAATCTGCACTTCGCTTGCATCAACTACAAGTAACCTTGCGGTGAATATGGCAGGTGATAAAGAAAAAACAAAAAGATTGTTAGCAAACGAATATTTGCCTGTACCTAAAGGTACTGTAATATACAAGGAAGAACACCTGGCTGAGGCCATTGATGAAATTGGGTTTCCATTGGTTACTAAGCCAATTGATGGTAATCATGGTCGAGGCATAACCACTCATATAACATCTTATGAACAAGCATTAGCTGCTTTTCGACATGCCCAAACTGTTTCAGAAGATGTGATTATTGAACAACATATTCAGGGAACCGACTTCCGTTTTCTGTTGGTTAATTTTAAATTAATTGCTGTTGCAAAACGAACTCCTGCAATGATAACTGGTGATGGTTCTTCCAACATTCAGCAATTGATAGATGATGTTAATAAAGATCCTACCCGTGGAGAAGGACATGAAAATATTTTAACAAAAATAAAAGTTGATAAGGTAACATTAGAAATTTTAAAGGAAAGAAGCATGACACTTGATTCAGTGCTTCCCAACAATGAGATTTTATTTTTGAAGAGTACGGCAAATATTAGTTCAGGTGGAACTGCAACGGATGTCACTGATTTTGTACATCATGAAAATGTGTTTTTAGCAGAAAGGGTTGCCCGTTTATTGAACCTCGATATTTGTGGTATAGATATTATGGCAGAAAGCATCGAAACTCCTTTCAGTGAAAATGGCGGAACTATTTTGGAAGTAAATGCCGGTCCGGGTTTCAGAATGCATTTGTCCCCATCCAGAGGATGGGCAAGGAATGTTGCTGAACCGGTAATTAATATGTTGTATCCAAATAATGCACCATCACGCATTCCTGTGATTGCGGTTACCGGCACTAACGGTAAAACCACCACAACAAGATTAATTGCTCATTTGGCAAAATCAGCCGGGCACCATGTTGGTTTTACAACCACCGATGGAATTTTTATCGATCATCACGCTATTTATTATGGCGATTGCAGTGGGCCTGCCAGTGCTGAAGTGGTTTTGCGTGACCCGCTGGTAGATTTTGCAGTACTGGAATGCGCAAGGGGCGGCATCATGCGTTCAGGGCTTGGTTTTGATAAATGCAATATCAGTATTGTTACCAATGTTTCCGAAGATCATATTGGTCTTGATGGCCTAAGCACATTGGAAGATTTGGCTAATGTAAAAGCAGTTGTGCCACAAACTACTTTTGATCATGGATATGCGATTCTAAATGCAGATGATGATCTTGTGTTTAATATGAGAAAAGAGTTGGATTGTAATATTGCATTGTTCAGCATGGATGGGGAATGTAAACGTATAAAAAATCATTGCATTAATAATGGATTAGCCGCCGTTGTGGAAGATGAATATTTTGTTATTTGTAAAGGTCAATGGAAAAACCGTATTATTAAAGTGAGTGATGTGCCTCTTTCTTTTGAAGGTAAAGCAGAATGCATGATAAAAAATATTTTACCTGCTATGCTTGCGGCATATATCAGTAATTTTTCTACGGAACAGATCATAACAGCTTTAAAATCGTTTATTCCTTCTCCTGAACTAACTCCCGGTAGGATGAATATTTTTGCTTTCAACAGGTTTAATGTAATGGTTGATTATGCGCATAATGAAGCAGGTTATATCGAATTACAAAAATATATGCGAAGTGTAACGGCCTCTGTAAAAGTAGGTGTCATTTCCGGGACTGGAGATAGGCGAGACAGTGATATTCAAAATATAGGATTCTATGCCGCTCAAATTTTTGATGAAATAATAATCAAACATGATAAGGATTGTCGTGGAAGAACGCCGGAACAAATCACTGAGCAATTAATGGTAGGAATCAATAAAGTAAAAAAGGATATGCCTGTTAAAGTTATCAGTGATGAAGCTGAAGCAATAAATTATGTAATTGACAATGCGCAAAAAGATTGTTTTATATTTATTACAGCAGACGATGTGAAAGAAACATTGGCTACTATATCAGGTATTCATAAAAATAAAACGGAAAAAATTATGGAATTGTCATCTTAGTTTATGATTTATTATTTTGTTGCAATAGGTTGGTAATTAAAAGTGTAATTGTTTTAAAAAGGTATGTAACGGTTTCTCTTCTATACTACACGACATTTGTGAGGTCTAAAAGTTCCTTGGTATCTTATAATATTAACAAACTTAAAACAAAAAATAATGACACTATTAAAAAAAAGAAATGGAAATGGAAACCATTTATTCCCCAGTC
>JANPOX010000578.1:0-4334 GCA_031428235.1 Bacteroidia bacterium
TTTCCCAATATAAATAGGACCTGATTTTGTATTTAAAACAGATGCCTCTACTACTGCACCTTCTTCTAAAAATATATCTTTATGATCACCAATGACGATATTGCTTTTGGATAATGGGAGGGATATTTTATTGTTGGTTAATCGTGCAAAATCCTGCTTAATAGCTTCACCATTCTTTGAGAAAATATCCCACACATTATTTACTGAGATAAATTCAGAAGCACTTTCATGAGCAGAAGAAATCACATCATCAATTTCCAAATTAACAGAGCGATTGCTTCTGTATGCAACTAATGTATTTCCTTTTTTAATTCCTGAATTGATAGCCAATGATTTTATCTCATTAATCAAAATTTCATTAGGACATATTTTTCCGTTAACAAAAACAGTATCATCAGTCAACTCTATTTTATATTTTTTATCAAGGTAAGGCTGGGTTTGAAAGGATAGTTTTTTTCCTAAATAATTTTCCCATTTTTCAGTAATGGTCATTATTCCAATCCTTATCTCAGACACAGGTTTAGTAAAAGTAAGAGGCAATAAATTTTGCCAGGTGGCATCATCAAATACTATATAATTCATATGGAGATATTAATTTTTTTGTCATATGGTAGAGTTGTTATCTTCATTTCATCAGCGTAGCGCATTGCTTTTGTTCTATACATAACACGACTAATTCTTAATTAACGCGGTCTCCTTGGTACAATGGCTGGTTTTTTCAAGCTATCATTTTCAGGATTTATTTTAACTTTCAAACTGTCTGTTTTTGCAGGACATTCTCCTTGTGTATCGCCATGAGCCTGGTGGGCTACCCATGCAGTTGCAGGAATATAAAGTGTTTGTGGGTTTTGATTATTACCTGGAGGATAATGACATATAGTGATAAATGTTTTAGGATCTCCCGGAGTAGTGGTATTTCCATTTGGATCAGGGATGCTTGCAGTATCTTTTAATATGACGTAGGTTACAGTTCCAGTTTTAGTAGCAGTACCATCTGCATTAGTAGCTTTTACTTTCAATACATTTGGTCCCTCCATTAGGATACTAGTAAACTTACCTTCAGGTTTCGCAAAAATATATGAAGTAACAGGGTTTCCATTTAAAGTCACCTCTATCTGACTCTGATCCACATTAAATGCTTTGAATACAAAATTATAGGAAGCGGTATTAACTATTGGAGTTCCTGAAGGCTGCACAATAATAAGAACAGGAGGACGGGCTGGCACATAATTAACAATAGCTGTTTTTACATCATTACCATCTTTATTAGAAGCTGAAATCTCTAAAGTATTTTGTCCTTTTTTTAATACAGCTGTATAAGTAAAATTTATACCATCATAAATATAATTGGTAATAGCCACACCATTGTAATTTACAGTCATACCTGTGGTGTTTGGCATATTACTCAGAGTTGCTTTAAATACATAATTAGCATTCTGCACAGTACTAGAATTGTTAATGGGGTTAACAAAAGAAATATTAGGCGGTAAGACTAGTTCTCTCATCTTGTATGTAACAACAACACTTTTTAAATCCGTACCATCATTGTTTGTTGCTTTAACTTCAAAGGCATTATTTCCTTCTGACAATGCAACCGGATAAGAAAGGTTCATGCCATCATATGTATAATTAGTGATCACGTTACCATTATATTTAACCACCAAGCCACCAGTTCCAGGAATGTTGGTAATACTGGCATTAAACGTATAATTCTGTTTTGATGTGGTTGCGGCAGCGCCTGCAGGATTACTTATTGTAACAAAAGGAGGTAATTTAATATCTGCCGGAGCTGTATATTTTACATTAACCTGTTTAGAGTCGGATCCAAATTGGTTGGTACCTTTTACAGAGAGTGTATTATCACCAATCGATAACGTTGTTTGAAAAAACATTTCTTTTGTGAGGGCATCAAAAGTAAAACCTGGTTGAATAACACCATTGAACAACACTTCAACATCTGCTTTTGAATTTACATTTAATACGGATAGTTTAAAATTATACAGATTGTTATCTGTTGCATTTAAAACAGAAGAAGGGTTTATTAAATTAACAACGGGGGGATTTGCGACAACCTTCGGTTTATAATTTACAATGACAGACTTCGTATCTGTACCATCATTATTGCTAGCAGTTACTTCAAAAATATTATTCCCCTGAATAAGCACAACCGGACAAATAACACTAGACCCATTAAAAGCAAAACTAGTAATAAGGTTTCCATTCATTTTCACAATCAATTGTGATTTTGAAGTAATGTTTGTAACATTTGCTTTAAAAATATAATTTGCAGCAGAAGAAGTGGAAGGAGAATTTACAGGATTAATTATTGAGATTACCGGTGGTGTTTTCAAATCCAAACGCGGTGTATAATTCACATTAATTTGTTTAAAATCTGTACCAAACTTATTGGTACCTTTTACGGATAATGTATTATCACCAATGGCTAAGGAGGTTTGCAAAAATATTTCTTTAGTTACTGCGTCGTATGTAAAACCTTGCTGAACTGAACCATTGAATACTACTTCTATATCAGCTTTTGAAGTAACATTTAATACGGATAGTTTAAAATTACACAGGCTATTATCTGTCGCATTTAAAACTGTAGCAGGGTTTATTAAATTAACAACCGGAAGTATTACCGTTTCTTTTGATTTATAATTCACGATTGCATTCTTTGTATCTGTTCCGTCATTATTGGTAGCAGTTACTTCGAAAATATTATTACCCTCAATAAGGATTGCGGGACAAATCACATTTGGTGCACTAAAAGCAAAATTTGAAACTACATTTCCATTCATTTTTACAAGCAATTGTGATTTTGTAGTAATGTTTGTAACACTGGCTTTAAAGATATAATTTGTCGTCGAAGAAGATGAAGGCGAAACTGTTGGATTGATTATCTTTACCAACGGTGGGGCAACTGATGGTTTATTTTCCTTGAATGTGATGTTACTGACTTTAGTATCCTGACCTAAGGAATTAAGAGCTGTGATGCTAATCGTATTTAAACCCTCTTTTAAAGCAGTAACAAATGAAACTTGTTTACTTACGGCATTATATGTAAACAAAGTTGACATCCCATTAAAATAAACAGAAATAGCTTTTTGAGTTGGCACATTTAACACCTGTGCATTAACGGTATAAGTATTTACAAATACTGTCGTTCCAGGTTGAACAGGGTTTATAAATGAAACTATTGGAGGATTACCTGCCGCTTTGGGTTGTTCATAAATTACAGATGTCAATTTATTATCAGTTCCGGTAGCATTGGATGCAATGACCTGAACGGAATTATTTCCGCTATTTAAAGTGGCATTATATTCTAAAATATGAGTTTGAGAACTGTAAGTAAAATCAGTATGTGGTGCGCCATTAAATTTGAATTGAATTTTATTAGAAGCAGAGACATTTAAAACCTGTGCCGTAATTTTATAATTTTGATTGTTTACAATAAATGCATTTGAAGGCGGTGTTATAAAAGTAATTACGGGTTTAGGATCCTTAGGCGGAGATGCAGAAACTGTTGTGGCGGGCGGGGAGTTTGTGACTATACTTGCTGTTGGTGTAATCGAATTAGTGGCAACAGAAGTAGCTGTTGGCAATGTTGTAGGAGTATAAACAGTTTCATCTTTTGGAGGAGTGGTATTTGTTTTATGTTTACCTCTTAATGTAAATACTAAATTTAATCCTGTGTAATGATAGTAATCATTACTACCGGCAATGGCATCATTGTTCATACTTAATTTTCCATCAAGGAGGTCTGCATTTGTTCCTAATGGGAACGTCACTTTATATTCCCATAACATAGAGAAACCTGGGGAAAACTGATACCCTAAACCAATACCGGCTGAAGGCGAAAATGTAACGAGATTCCCTTGCCTACTTCCATAAGCATAAGATTCATATTTTTTATCAATAAGGCCATTATATGAATTCAGAGCTTTGGTTTTATTACCGGTTGAATCCACTAAGCTAAAGTCATACATCTTTCCATTTCCATCCAAAAGATCAGATTGTGTTCTGTAACTGGTAAAGCCAATACCACCCCATAAATTGAGCAAAACATGTGTTCTTTCTCTTAAACGGTTAAATGTTAACTGAAGCTCCAGTGAACCTTCCCCTAAAGTCATTTTATAATTATCGTACACATATTGCTTGCCTGGCTTTACACTATCAACAAAATTAACAGCAGGATCATACTTTCCATTGTAGGCATCATTCGTCTTCACATCATAATTACGATTATAATCCATACCATAAGTATTGGCCGCTAAATAACGTCCTCTGATGGCAAAAGAAAAAATATTGGTTTTATTTTCATGCAATCCTTTTTC
>JANPOX010000579.1:0-2161 GCA_031428235.1 Bacteroidia bacterium
AAACAAACAAAAGCATATCATTGAACTTAAAGAAATTGAAACAAAAAAACAAAATGAAATCATAACGCGCCAAAAACACATGGTGGAAGAAAAGCATAAAGAAATAACAGATAGCATTAATTATGCGGAACGGATTCAACGTAGTTTTTTAGCGACTACGGAATTGCTGGATATAAACCTCAACCCATCCCTTTATAAGGGAGAGGGAAGTGAACGAGATTACTTTGTTTTGTTTCAACCCAAAGATGTTGTAAGTGGCGATTTTTACTGGGCATCCCAATTAAGTAATGGGAATTTTGCATTAGCAATAGCAGATAGCACTGGTCATGGTGTTCCTGGGGCTATCATGAGCATATTAAATATTTCCTGTCTTGAAAAATCTGTGGAACAAGAAAAATTGACGGAACCGGCAGACATATTAAACCACACGCGCACTAAAATTATTGAGAGATTAAAAAAAGATGGTAGTGAAGAAGGCGGAAAAGATGGTATGGACTGTAGTTTAATTTGTTTTGATTTTGAAAACAATAAATTGGTTTATGCTGCTGCCAATAATCCTGTTTGGATTGTTAGAACTTCTACAAGCTCATCATCGTCAACTGAAATGATTGAACTTTCCTACGATAAAATGCCGGTGGGTAAACACGATAAAGAACATATTCCGTTTATACAGCATACCGTACAATTACAAGGTGGTGATGTGGTATATGCTTTAACGGATGGTTTAGCGGACCAATTTGGCGGACCTAATGGAAAAAAATTCATGTATAAACAATTGAAGGAATTACTCAAAAACATAGCTCATTTACCAATGTTCGATCAAAAGGAAAAACTAGCTGTTTCATTGAGAGAATGGAAAGGTGATTTAGAGCAAGTGGATGACATCTGTATAATTGGGATCCGAATATAAATTTATATGAATATCTCAATAAAATTTAGAACTAATAAAATACATTTTACCTTAAAGTCTATAAAATAAAAAACGCCCCATCACCAAAGGTGACAGGGCGTATTAAGAACCTAACTGTTTAGCAGCAGCCGAAAGGGCAGCAACCACAGCAGCAAACTATTGCACAGGCAGCTACTAATACTGCTGTAATGCTTAAAACTATTTTTGTCATGTTTATTATTTTAAGGTGAAAATTAATTGAACTTTTTATAAACTACTTTATAAAGCAGTAAAAATCAAATAAGTTTAGGTGGATTCCAGCAATCAGACAAATAATCAGAAAGGGCATTGTCACTTATTGTCAGAATTTTTTTTTCAGTACTAATTCCTTCGAGCATAAAATTAAACTCCGGTAACGCCACAATATTGCAACAACAGTTTTGCATTAAACAGCATGGTGTGCATGTATCGTTACCTCTTTTGCAATCTCCCGTTTTATTCGAACACTTTTGTTCGCTACAACATAGAGTGACCTTCTTTATCACAGAATACGTGCTGCATAAAGCAGGTGTAACCGTGATTACAGATAAGTATAAAGTTAATATGAGTGCTAAATATCTCATGGATGTAAATTTACTATTTATTTAAAACAGAATAACAGATTAACATTTTTTAAAACTTCAACATTTTCTTTACTCCCACCTTTAAATAAAAAAAAGGACATTGCTTTATGCAACATCCTTTCAAATAAATATTTTATTTTTATTACCTTACGATAGTATTACCAGCCATCGTAACCGCACCAGTTCTAGCAAGAGCTCTACCATCCAGTTTTGCTCCTGTATTAAAAGAGATAGATTGCATTGCTAAAAAATTTCCTTTTAAAACAGAGGTTGTACCAAATGTAGCTGAGCTACCAACCTGCCAAAAAATATTTGATGCTAATGCTCCTCCTGCAAGGAATACCTGACGGCCTGAGCCTGTGGTAAATGAAGAGGCAATTTGAATAATAAAAATGGCTGCAGGATTACCTTTAGCATCAAATGTAACATCACCTGATGTTATTGCTAATGAAGATGTTGATTTGTATAGACCCGGCGTTAAAGTAAGTCCCCCAATATTTCCTGAAATCGTTACTATATCTGTACTTGTTCTTCCTGCAGCATCATTATAAGCTGCGGTTAAATCTAACTTGGCTTGGTTTGCAATCGCATCATTGATATGTTGTGTACCATTTAATATTCCAGGAGGAAATCCACCAATCGAAGTACC
>JANPOX010000580.1:0-2070 GCA_031428235.1 Bacteroidia bacterium
TCTTTCTCTACCTTTCTCCATATACCCTTATGGAGAAAGTGGTGAAAGTCTGTGACCTGTGACCTTGCCTATACAAATAGTATCTCGTGTTTCTAATTGGTATTTGACGGTATATGTACAAAATTTCAGAATTTATAGAGAAATAGTATATACTATGCGTAAAATTATTTTCATCAGAGCCTAAAAATCCCTGAGTTATGTTGAGGGCTTTCTTCTTAATTCCTTTTGAAATGAATTGCTGTGTTTTTTCCCAATTGACTTCGGCATCCCGAAAAGTAGCATCGGTTTTGATAAAATTTCTAACGTCAATCCAGTTGTTTTTTAAACCGGCATAATTGAAATAATGACTCACGATGGTCGTAGAAACGATTTCCCCATAGCTTACAATCTGGTCATAAACAAAGTTATAATTCGGCGATTTATTGCTTCGTAAAAAGTATTCCAAGTCGGCAAAATGGCTGTTCACAGCATAAAAAACTTCGTGTTCCTGTTCTTCGTCATCAAACAAATCCAACAAAATCTGGTTATGGTATTTTCTAACATCCTGCAAAGAAGCCTGTAGTTCGTTAGATTTATCAAAATAATTTCTGATTACAATTTCTAATGCATTTGTGGTTTTTCCCATGGCGGAAATTACCAAAAGCGTGTCTTCGTGACCCACTTTTTCTAATACGCTAAACACATTTTTTATTCCGGCTGCATCTTTTACAGAAGCGCCACCAAACTTAAATATCTGCATAATTGATTCTTTAAACAAATATAAGGATGTCAATAAAATATTAAGGGCTTAAAACTATTTTTTATAAACCGTTGTTACTTTTTTTCAATCTACCTGTTATATTATCAAACACTAATCTACTCCACTATAAAAAACTACTACTATGAGCTCAGGCAAAGAAACCCCCCGGCAAAAAATGATCGGTATGATGTACTTGGTACTCACCGCTCTGTTAGCACTCAATGTATCAAAAGAAATCCTACAGGGATTTGTAATGGTTGATGAAAGCATCGAAAAATCCAAAGTTATTCTTGATGATAACAATAGCCGGGTTCAAAAAGCTTTTGAAGAGTATGTAAAGGATGGAAATTTTGAAGCTGCACCTTATCTTTTAAAATCAGTTGAAACACAGAAGAGCATTCGGTTAGTAGATGCTTATATTGATAGTATGAAGCTAATTATAGTCCGGAAAACTGAAGGAACAGAAAAACGGGACACATCACAACTTCGGTTCATGGAAAAACTAGATGATTTTGATACACCAACCCATTTGTTAATTGGTTCTGATGCTGCTAATCCTGTTAACACAAAATACTCTGCGAAAGATTTACGATTAAAATTGACACTTCTGCATAGTGATCTTTTAAATTTAATTGACAACATGCAGAAAAACAGTAAAACGAAACTTGACAAGGAAAGCATCAATTCATTAAAGCAAAAATTGTCAACCATTAAACCAGTTGATAGAAGATTAAACTGGGAATCAGAAAATTTTTATCACATGCCAATGGCTGCCGTTATCACAAACCTTGATAAGATCCAGGCGGACATGAAAAATTTGGAATCGGAGTTTTTACACACATTTGCAGCCGCATCCAGCAAGTTTGTATTTAAAGCAGACAAATTACATGCGGATGTAGTTGCACCAAGTGCGTATGTTTTATCGGGCCAACCATTTAAAGCAAATATTGTATTGGGTGCTTCCAGTTCTGAATTTACTCCAGAACGAATGGAGGTATTAGTTGGTGGTGTGTATGATAGTGTTTCGAAAAAATTAACTAATCCCGGAACGCCTATTTCAATTAAAGACGGCATGGGAAATTATGAAACAGCGACCACTTCAACCGGACAAAAAGAATTAAATGGAGTTATCAAATATAAAAATTCAAGAGGTGAGTTTGAATACTATCCTTTTGATTATTCCTATACGGTAGCTCCACCCTTTTCAGCCGTAGCAGCTGATAATATGAATATTTTTTACTCCGGGATTGAAAATCCTGTAAGTGCCACTTGTGCCGGATTTTCTCCGGCTGATTTAAAAGTTACGGTTAATGGCTGTGGCGCCATAGCCA
>JANPOX010000581.1:0-2890 GCA_031428235.1 Bacteroidia bacterium
AATTAATATGTTGGATGGCGAAGCCTTAGATAAAATTGTCGCAAAACATAAACCCGATTTAATAGTTCCCGAAATTGAAGCCATTCGTACCGAACGATTTTACGATTACGAAAAACAAGGAATAACAGTTGTGCCAAGCGCTAAGGCTGCAAATTTCACCATGAATAGAAAAGCCATTCGAGATTTAGCAGCAAAGGAATTAGGATTAAGAACAGCTAATTATTTATACGCAACAACACTCGAAGATTTTACAAAAGCAGTTCATACCATTGGAATCCCTTGCGTTGTAAAGCCTTTAATGAGCAGTAGCGGAAAAGGACAAAGTGTTGTTAAGGCCGAAAGCGATATCGAAAAATCTTGGAACTATGCAATGGAAGGTTCTCGCGGCGATTATAAAGAAGTTATTATAGAGGAGTTTACACTAGCGTCCTAACGTTTACAATTAAAGTTCCTTGATATTATTGATAGATAATGGTTGTAGCGTTTTTTCTTGCTTAAACGATTTGAATTGATTTCGATTTTTCTGCTATAATTTTGGTCATAAAAGCCAATGAATACAGGAAAATATGTTTTCTCTCAAATTGTTTCGCTTCTCTCAGCAAACGATTTTAATAAATATGTTGAACAATACAAGGGTAATTATAAAGTTCTTCATTTCACATGTTGGCATCAATTGATGTGTATGATGTTCGGACAGCTTTCTAATTGTGACAGCTTAACTGATTTAACCGTAGGTCTTAAAGCCCAAAGAAATAAATGGTATCATTTGGGAATGGGAACAGGATTATCAAAATCAAATTTGGCCTACGCAAATGAAAATCGTGATTGGAGAATTTTTGCTGGTTTCGCAAATACATTAATTGCAGAGGCACAAATTCTTTGTAAAAATAATTCCGATGTTTTACCAACAATTAAAGGAAATGTTTATGCCATCGACTCTTCTACAGTTGATTTATGCCTGAATATATTTTGGTGGGCAAAATTCCGAAAAGAAAAGGGAGCTGTAAAATTGCATACACAATTTGATGTAAAAGCTAATATTCCAACCTTTATCGACGTTACCGATGGCTTAACCCATGATGTTCATTTTCTTGACAAAATAGTTTATGAAGTTGGTGCATTTTATATCGTTGACAAAGCATACATTGATTTTGAACGATTATATGTTATCCATGAAGCAGGAGCATTCTTTGTCACACGAGCCAAGGGAAATATGAACTATCGGAGATTATATTCAGCAAAGGTTAATAAATCGAAAGGAATAAAATGCGACCAAACCATTATGCTCAACAATTATTACTCTTCAAAAGATTACCCTGAAAAAATTCGGAGAATAAAATATTACGATAAAGAAACAGATAATGAATTTGATTTCATTACAAATAACTTTCGATTACCTGCTCTAAAGATAGCCCTATTATATAAACATCGATGGTCTGTTGAATTATTCTTTAAATGGATTAAACAGCACTTAAGAATAAAATCATTTTGGGGTTATTCCGAAAATGCAGTACGCATACAAATTTATTCAGCCATCATTGCATACCTTACAATTTCAATCATGAAAGAGAAGCTAAAGTTGAAGCAGACGAATTACGAAATATTACAGATTTTAAATTTTTCGTTAATCGACAAAATCCCATTACAGCAACTGTTTGGTGACTATTATCTACAAAACCTCAAAGAACAAGATTCTAATCAATTGAAAATCAATCTATAATGTTAGGATGATAGTGTAGTGATTACTACTTTCTCTATTGGTAAAATATCTTGATTTTGTATCTAAAAAATAATAATTCCCTTCCCAATTACCATTAGTATCAAGACTAAATGTTGTCACTTCCAAATCCCACTTTCTTCCATGAAAAACACTAATTCTAATTTGCAATGAATCAATGTTATTCAATAGCCTATAATCCATTCTCGTATTAATGGTATCAAAGCTTTGCGCTGAACTACTTAAAGAAATCAGCGTAAAAATTATTACAAACCAATTTTTCATAGTATTGATTTACGAGATAACATTATCAGAAGTGCCCTTATACCCAAATTTACAAATTTTAATCGATTCATTTTGAAAGCAATTCCCTAATTTAATAACTCGGCCTTCCTTTGCACGTATAGATATACATATACTGATCCTTTTTTCTTTTCAAACATTTAGTATGGAATGTATACTTTACATTTTTTATTCTGTAAGAACCATTAATAAAAACAGATGTATCATTTGGAGAAATAAAACTTGAATTCAAATGAAATGTTTCCATGTTGGCTTTTTCTTTTGCAAGAATACTCTTTACTTTATCTTTCAAAAGAGTTGAATCAATTGATTCAGCAGAGTCTAGCAAATAGATTTTATATACTCCTCTCGTATAATAAGAATCCCAAGTTTTCAAAAACCTAAATTCCTTTATTCCTAAATCTGCGACTATTTTTTTGTTAGAATGTTTTATAGGAGTTATTTCATTGCTTGAATAACTATAAAATCTTACCTTTTGACAAGAGAAAAACGAAAACAAAATACTTCCAACAATGAGTTTTCGCATTTCCATTTTTTTTTCTAAATACTATACGAAGAAATAAATGTTAAGACAATCTTGTTATTCATTCTGTAATAAAAGGATTGTAGTATTTATAAAAGTCAGAAACCTTCTAACTAGAAATAAATCCCTACAACATCCCAATAATATACCCTGGAACAACACCGATTGCCAAAGTCAACAAGGTAGTAATAATCAACACCAGCATTACAGGCATTTCTACTTCAACAGGCTCAGTAGTTTCTGGCTTTTTGAAATACATCGCAATGATTACTTTGAAATAATAATATGCACCATCCGCTGATGTTAAAACAGCTATTACCAATAACCACTTAAACGAAGTTGCCATT
>JANPOX010000582.1:0-3653 GCA_031428235.1 Bacteroidia bacterium
CCTGGTGTTTGGAACCGATTGGAGTGGAGACCACTTGAGGGATTTATTTATGCTCTTACCCCTTTTAACTTTACAGCCATTGCCGGTAATTTACCAACCAGTTGTGCCATGATGGGTAATGTGGTTGTTTGGAAACCAAGCAATACTCAGGTTTATAGTGCCAATGTATTGATGGAAATTTTCATCAAAGCAGGTGTGCCAGCAGGTGTCATCAATTTAATTTATCCAAGCGGGCCAGATGCAGCAGAAGTGGTGTTTAACCATAAAGATTTTGCCGGAATTCATTTTACGGGAAGTACAGAAGTATTCCAAAATATCTGGCAAACTATCGGAAAGAACATTCATAAATACAAATCTTATCCCCGTATAGTTGGTGAAACAGGCGGAAAGGATTTTATCATGGCTCATAAATCAGCAGAAGCAAAATCTCTGGCAGTAGCTATTTCAAGAGGTGCTTTTGAATACCAGGGACAAAAATGTTCGGCAGCATCACGTGCTTATGTCCCATCCAACTTATGGGAAGATGTGAAAAAATATGTAGTAGCTGATTTAAAGGACATGAAAATGGGGCCCACCGAAGATTTCACTAATTTTATTAATGCAGTGATTGATGAGAAGAGCTTTGATAAACTAGCTAAATATATTGATGCGGCTAAAAAAGACAGTAACGTAGAGATTATAGCTGGAGGAAATTACGATAAGAGCAAAGGTTATTTTATTGAACCCACTATTATTGTTGCAAAAGATCCGAAATACGTAACCATGTGTGAAGAATTATTTGGTCCGGTACTCACTATATTTGTGTATGAGGCAGATAAATTTGAAGAAACCTTAGAATTAGTAGATTCAACTTCGATTTACGCATTAACGGGTGCAATTTTAGGACAGGATCGTTATGCTTTAGAATTGGCAACAAAAAAATTAAGTAATGCTGCCGGTAACTTTTACATCAATGACAAATGCACCGGAGCAGTTGTAGGGCAGCAGCCATTTGGCGGTGCCCGTGGAAGTGGAACCAATGATAAGGCAGGTGCTAAGATAAATTTATTGCGTTGGGTTTCTCCACGCACAATTAAAGAAACCTTTACCCCTCCTACAGATTACAAATATCCCTTTTTGCAGGCCGATTAAATTATAATCCCCCATTAAAATGGGGGATTTTTTCTTGCACATATCCTCATATAATTGGAATTAGGTTCATTATTCTGTACATTTAGTATGAGATTATGGAGTCTATCTATAAAAATAAATGGATTTGTCTAAAAAAATAACGTCTGATAATTTTGAATTAGAAATTCATAAGGACGGATATTACCTAATAACCATCAATGGTATAAGAGAATTTACTATTGATGATCTCAAAACACTCGTTCATGCACAAAAAGAAATGGGGGAATATAAAATTCCTGCATTAGTTCTTTGCACTGAACAGGCAGCAACAAATATCGAACTTCTAAACACATTAGCGAAAAAAGCATACAACCCCTATTCAACAGCAGATGCTTTTGTTTTAAAATCAATGGCACAAAAAATATTAGCGAATTTTTATATTAAAATTAATAAGCCAGAAAGGCCAACGATGTTTTTCAATCATGAGGATGAAGCATTAGTCTGGCTGAAAAATCATACAAATGTTAACAATTAAGAAGAAAATTGCCAACAACTGTTTCAAATAATAAATTTATCCTTCACTTTATTGATCAAGGGTATTACGAGTTAATTGTGAGGGATAAGGTAGAAATTACTGTGGCAGACGTTCAACTGATAAAAGCTGCGCAAAAAGAATTAAGTGGGAAAAGGCTAACAGTTTTGGTATCTGGTGAATTTTTTTCTACCACGAACACTGAGACTTTAAAATACATTGCAAAAAACGAAAACATGCCTTACTCTAAAGCATCTGCGTTTGTTGTCAGTTCAATGTCGCAGCGTATTTTCGGTAATATCTACTTAGATATTTTTAAACCCGAAAGGCCAACACGCTTCTTTAATCACAAGAAAGATGCTGTAGAATGGTTAAAGCAGTATCTATAGTTTTAGTATCTTTATCACGTTGTGAAAAAATTTGCACTCATACTTTTCTATTTACCTCTAACTTTTTTTAGTCAGGAGAATTTGCCTGCTACAAAACCTGGGAACAGCGCATTTCATTTATTATTAATGGCTGGTGTCTCGCCTTCACAGGTTCATGGCGACTCATATGATGGTTTTCATAAATTAGGTTTCATGGGTGGTATAGGTGTTGAATCTGTATTTACTGCAAAAGCAAGTATGAGTTTATCATTTCTATTTATTCAAAAGGGCGCGCGAAAAAATCCTAATCTAACAAAAAATGATCTAACAGCTTATTACCTTAATTTGAATTATCTGGAAGTGCCATTATTAATTACCTACACTCAACAAAAATTCATTTTTGATGCAGGAGTTTCAGCGGCATATTTAATTAATTATTATGAAGCCGATCAAAATATGGTGTATACAGGTGTTTTCCCTTTTCTAAAATATGATTATTCGGTAAAAGTTGGTCTGGGCTATAATATTAACCCAAAATGGTTTGTTAATTTCAGAAGTAGCAATTCGTTTATTACGATCAGGCCAAATCGCACAAAGCAAGCGATTTATTACAACAACATTATTGCTCGTACATTTAATAAAGGATACTACAACAACATATTAGAATTTACATTAGGTTACAGAATCATACCAAACAAAAATAAAAGTGGACAGTAAACATAAAATAATTGTATCCATCAGTGGCGCCAGTGGTAGTATTTACGCTAAAGTTCTTCTAGAAAAACTATCGCAATTATCTGCGCAGATAGAACAGGTTGGAATTGTGATGAGTGACAATGCAAAAGATGTCTGGAAGCAGGAACTGGGAAATGAATCATATAAAAACTATGAGCATTTCACTTTTTATGATAAAAATAATTTTTTCGCACCATTTGCTTCCGGCTCTGCAAAATATAATACAATGATTGTTTGTCCATGTAGTATGGGAACCATGGCCAGAATTGCATCCGGTATTAGTAATGACCTTACCACCAGAGCGGCAGATGTAATCCTGAAAGAAAGGAGAAAATTAATTTTAATGATCCGTGATACTCCATATAGTTTGATACATATTAATAATATGCAAACTATCACACAAGCAGGAGGTATCATTTGTCCGGCATCACCTTCATTTTACAGCAATCCAAAATCCTTCGAAGAACTTGCTGCAACTGTTGTTGATCGTGCCCTTGATTTAGCCGGACTTGATATAAAAAGTTTTCGCTGGGCAGAATAATTTGGGCTTAGGAATTTAAGACAATACGCTTTTGAATAGGGGCAGTTATTTCATTTTTCTCAAAAACCTTATTGGCAATTTCCACAACATCTGAAGTGATGGTTGAGTGATTGGCAGCAAGTCCATATGGCTTGATAGATAAGGTCACCGAATTATCAGCAATTTTAATGGCAGCAATTTCAGGCTTTGGTTCTTTCAAAATAAACGGGTGTTGTAATAATGCTTCCGTCAATAATCTTTTTACCTCATCAATATTGTTGGATGTGGAAACGGTTACCTGGATATCGCCACGCAACATGCCGTTCTTGGAATAATTAATGATGGTGCCGTTAGACACGGCACCGTTCGGTAAAATAATGGTTTTTAA
>JANPOX010000583.1:0-8196 GCA_031428235.1 Bacteroidia bacterium
TTTGATTATCATCCGATAGGAATGCGTGAAGCTGATTTAGTTAAACTGGATATTTTATTAAAAGGCGAGCCTGTTGATGCTTTGTCTTGTTTGATTCACAGAAGTAATTCATACCATTTTGGTAAAAAGATATGTGAGAAACTAAAAGAATTGATCCCTAAACAGCAATTTGAAATCCCAATTCAGGCAGCAATCGGAGCAAAAATTATTTCGCGTGAAACGATCAGTGCGATGAGAAAAGACGTAACTGCCAAATGTTATGGTGGTGACATCAGCCGTAAGCGTAAATTATTAGAGAAACAAAAAGAAGGTAAGAAACGAATGAAGTCTGTTGGAAATGTAGAGATACCGCAAAGCGCCTTCATGGCGGTGTTAAAATTAAACGATTAAGCATAAGTCTAAATAAATTAAATTCTTATACAAACAAAAAGCCATCCACTAGCTAGCGGATGGCTTTTCGCATTTTAAACAAACAAATTTTTATTTAATTAGCATGAATTTTTTAGTTTGAATCTCACCGTTAATAGATAGAGCACACAAATAAACTCCGCTTTGTAATTCATCAACATTTGATGACGAATTTAAATTAACTTCATAATTTTGTTTTCCTTCAGTTTGGTTATCCGGATTAAAATCAGCAACCAATTTACCCATCATGTTATAAATTTTAATGCTTACGGAAGAATTATCATCTTCAAGTGCATAGCTTACATTAATAATTGATGTAGATGGATTTGGAGCTAATTGGAATTCCATTAGTGAACCACTTTTTGGTATCGTTCTTAAAGTGGATGCATTTTCTATTGATGAAACATCGTCTTTAGGATCCATGATTAAGTTTGTAGAAGTAGATGTTGAAGATGAAAACGCTAATCGCATATTTGGACGATTATAGCTTTGAGTGCCGGTAGTGTTAGCACATGTTCCGCCCGCGGCAACATCTGAACGCAAAGACAACGTATTGTAGGTACTTGTAGGTGTAAAATATACTTTTGAATCGGTAGAATAAGCGCTATTATCAAAACAAATTTCAACTAATAAATTATCTGTACCATTATAAGTAAACGGTGTTGTAAACGAATGTGTTTTCCAACCTGCCGAAACCGATATATTAGCAGAATAAACGGTTGTCATAGTTGTATTACTTAAAAAAGAAGTACTGCTAAATGAAGCGGCAGTGGTGTGTCTTATTTTAATTGTAAAACCATTCATAACCTGTGTGCTTGCAGTAGCTACATTAAAACCTAAAGATTTAATAATGTTTTGGCTAGAAGAATAACCTGCAGCAACTAATTCACCTTTAGTGATGATATACTGAACCTTTTCATCCATATAATAAGTACCATAAGGATTTACTGTTGTTCCGGTTCCATTACCAACAGTTACAATGTTTGACGTGCTTGTTGATGTAGTGCTTGTTGGTGTTGAACCGCATCCAGCTGTAGATGTTGTCAAACCAGCACGGGCACCACCTGTAGCAAATAATGCGCGCATTCTTGTTTTTTGTCCTGTACTAAACATATACATACAAGCGTCATTCGTATAATCCATATAGTTCATAAACATATCTCCACTAGTTCCATTAGAACAAGTAACATGAGGATATGCAGGGCAACCAGAGTTAGAAGTTTGTTGCGTTGGCGTGTCAGTTACTAGATCACTACCACAGCTTGCATCGCCCCAGATGTGACGTAGGTTTAACCAGTGTCCAACTTCGTGAGTTGCTGTTCTTCCTTTATTATATGGAGCTGATAAAGTTCCTGTTCTTCCAAAGGCAGAATACAAACAAACTACTCCATCAGTTGCAGCCGGACCACCAGGAAACTGTGCATAACCTAATAAACCACCACCTAAATTGCATACCCATAAATTTAAATATTGAGAAGTATTCCACGCATCGTTTCCTCCCATAGAAGAATATTTGACAGCATCATCACTTGAAAATGATGTTTTAGTGGTGCTCTTTCTGATTATTCCTGTTGTAGTTGCACCAGATGGACTTTTTGAAGCCAAACAAAACGTAACTTCAACATCGGCAGCTAAACCAGCAAATGCAGAAGGAACCAATGTTCTGTCAGCGTTTAATTTTCTGAAATCCTCATTTAAAACATCAATTTGTGATTTAATCTGTGCATCTGAAATATTTTGTGATGTAGTATTGTATAATACATGAACAACCACAGGGATATTTACAATGGTGGCTGCTGTTTTCATTGTTGAACTGTTTTGTACAAATTCAGCCGTTTGCTGTTCAATCAAATTCATTCGGTTTTCTAAGCCGGCATCCTGAGATTTTAAATGTTCCAGGTGTTCCATTGTTCCACAACTTCTTTGAGGAGTTTGCGATACCATTGTACTGGTTAAAAGCGAAAACAAACTGAGTAGAGTAAATGCTTTTTTCATATGATTTTGGGTTTAATATTAGAGTTTTATTTTACGAATCTAGTTCATTTAAACCCCGATATTGAAAATCCAAATAAAATACCAAATGTTTTTTTTAAAACTGTAGAAAGGCTGTATTTACTATCGATTTAGGTGAAAAATCAACTCTGATTTTGTAGATTTTTTGTTTTTTGAAACTAGCTTTTTGTGCGCGTTAACCTAAATTTGTTTGTGGATTATGTTGGGTATTGGAAGCAGGGCTATGAAACCAGGCTTGCCACAAAAATAAGGTCTGGAAGAAAATAAAAAACGTAACACCGGATTGAGTTTCCAAAGTGTCTTCAGTCATAAATGAAAGTAATGCAATAAGAAAAAATGGCCAATATAAATAATGTAATTTTTTTCTTAAAAGGATAGCGGGATAAAACAAATAAAACAGGAATATGAACAGGCCAACGAAACCAAATGCTACTGTAATTGCTAAATATTGGTTATGACATCGTAAACGCCATATGGGATCAAGTTTTGAATTTGTATGTCTATACATAACATCAAAAGAATGTTGAATATCTCCCGTACCCACCCCTATAATCGGGCGTTTATAAATAATATAACATGCTGTTTTCCAAAACTCCAATCTCATTGTAAGGGTGTGTCCTGATGGATTTTCTCCAAGTTTGTATTTAGAATATTCCCACACAACTTCGCGCCATCTCGAAACTAGTCCACTATTGATATTATATTTATAATTTGGGGTTCCATTTTCTATTCTTACAACATCTTCTTTTGACAATGAAGCTAGTCCCACCGAATCTTTTGTAAGACCTTTGCTCGCCAAATATCTGAGTAGTGTATAGGAAAGTTGATTTCCTTTTTTATCAGGCCCTTCTAATGACATTCTACTTTTAAGACCCCATTCTTTTTTAAGTTCCTGCGGGTTTACATTAACCGTAATTAAGGTTCCGTTCTCAGCAATTTTATAAAGCGTATCCTGAAAGTATATTCTTCCGTTTATTGTTTTTTCTAAAAGAATGTTTGCTTTATTATTGGGGGATTTATCAAACATAGATAAACTTGTAAGTGCTTGATAAAAAACAACAGATATGGATAAAATCAAAACAATGATTAAACTGGCGGTTGTTTTTCGAGGAAGTTTTCGCATACTGTATGATACAATTAGAACGGGCACGAGCAATAGGAGAAACAAAAAGCCGGTTGCCATTTCAAGTTTATACATAAAAAACACAAGCCAGAGTGCAGTCAGTATGCCTAGAATTTTTGTAATTTTTTTCTCTTCTTTAAAGAAAAAATAAACGACTCCTATAATACTAAATGCAATAAATAAAGAAAAGCGTATGTGCGACATAAACAGGGAGGCTTTGCGTACATCAAGGATGATTTTTTTTGTATAGCCGGCATAAACAGCGTAACAACAAAACGAACTCACTAACACGCTTAAAAAGAAAAAACCAAAAAGCAAGCGCAACTCTTTTTGTGATAATGGTTTGGTCGAAAATAGAAGAAGGGGGAGGGTTAATAGTGGTAATTTATTTCTAAGGTCATCCAATCCATGCTGTGTATCCTGGGTATAAAGCATTCCAATTACATGTAGTAGATATAATGAAACAAGAACCCAGAAAATCTTATTTGCTTTAAGTAGGTAAAATTTATGCTTGTAGTTTTTTTCTAATAACCAATTTCCTGCTATAATGATTTGTGGGATACTTGTTGGTACAGTCCCAAATAACATTCCTGCTGCTAAACCAATTAGGCCAAAAAGAAATATATTGCGGTGCCAGTGAGCTGGGAGCATAAAATTTTAGAATAGTTCAAATAAAAAACGGAAGATATGCTGTTTTATTGCATAAAAGAAAAGTTCTCACCATGTTTATGGTAAAAAAAAACACCGCGATTAGCGATGTTTTTAATATGCGTATGCGTTTATTATTTTCGAAGCAACGAAACGTGCCCAATCTTTTCGTACCGTTTTTTCTTTTCATCCTGAAATGAAATCTTCCACACGTATACATCCTGCTTCAATATCGCACCGGAATTGTTTCTTGCACCGGTCCATGAATCATTTATATCCGTAGACTTGAAAATCAGTTCGCCCCATCTGTCATATATAGATATGTTATAGGTGGAATAATCAGCGCCACTAGGCGGTATAAACACCTGGAATACGTCATTCAAACCGTCTGCACCCGGAGTAAAGGCGTTAGGGACATATATTGCAACATCAGGATTTACTTTTATGATTACGGAAGTATCATCAACACAGCCATTAATAGTGGTTGCGGTGAGTGTTACTACAAAATTACCGGAATTAAGAAATAAATAAGACTCATTCATGTTTGTGCTAGAATATAGTCCGCCAATATCCCATGCATAAGTATTGTCATTTAAAACAGTTGATTGATTTGTAAACTCAACCTGACCGTCAATAACAGTTGTTTCAATTACAGATGGATCAAAGGACGCGATAGGTAATTGATATACTGTTATATCACTGTTAGATACAGTGGTGTCTTTACATCCATTCTCTGTATAATATAAAGTTGCAGTATAGGTTCCAGGAGTTGCATAAATATGTGTTACTACTAATCCAGTGTCGTTTGGAGTACTATCTCCGAAAACCCATATAGCTGTTCCTGTATTTACGGTACTTGTTGCATAATCAATGGATAACGGAACGCAGCCGCTGCTAATATTTGGGAAAGCATTTGCGTTTGGTTTTGGATTTACAAGGATTGACAATGTTTTTGTATCTGGACATAAACCGACCGGTGTAGGATCCGTAGTATAAAATACAATTTGGTTTCCAGCACCAGCTGAAGTTGGACTAAAAGAAGATCCGGTAACACCTGACCCTGACCATACGCCGCCTGTAAATTGAGCGGTAAGCTGTAAGTTAACAGAAGGATCATAAATACAGTAAGGCCCTAATGCTCCGGTTATTGTAGCGGGAATAAATTTAACGACCGATACATTAATGGAATCTTTTTTGACACAAGGCGCATTGGTTAGTGTGTAATAAATTTTATTATTACCTACTATACTCGAACCTGGTGCAAATGAACCGCCGGATGAAATAGTTGTACCTATGGTTCCTGCACTCCAGGTTCCTCCTGTAGGATTGACCGTCATAGGTTGAGCTGCAAAATTATCACAGAATGGCCCTGCAGGCGTAATTGTTGGCTGAACGACTGAGTTTACAGTCAAATTAATTGTGCTTGTTGATGGGCATAGGGTTGTGGTAGGAGAGGAATTTGTGCTATATGTGAGTGTATGAACTCCGGCTCCTGCAGCATTTGGGTCAAAAACAGTTCCACTGATGCCATTACCTGACCATGCTCCAACACCAAGTGTTGATGTTCCTAATGCAGACGAAAGATTAATGGTTGGATCACTAATACATAAAGTACTAATACTTCCGGTAATGGTTGATGGAACATAAGTTTCGATAGAAACACTGGTTGTGTTTGACGCGGAACATGTGGAAGAACCTACAGTATAAGTATATGTGTTATTTCCAACAACTGCTAAGGAAGGGGTTAAAACTCCTGAAGGGCTAATACCGGTTCCTGACCAGGTTCCGCCTGTTGGTGTAGAAATAATTGATAAAGAGGAAGCATTTGTACAAAACGGTCCCGCAGAAGTTATTGTTGGTTGTGCTGCGGAATTTACGGTTATAGCCGCTGTACTAAAAGAAGGACACAAACTTGGAGTTGGTGAAGAGTTTGTACTGTAGGTTAATGTGTGGGTACCAATGCCGGCAGTTACAGGGTTAAAAGTCGTTCCTGTTACACCGTTCCCCGACCAAACACCTGTTCCAAGTGTTGATGTTGGAAGTGCTGTCGACAGGTTGATGGTATTACTGGGAAGACACAACGGATTGATAGTACCTGAAATAGTTGAAGGAACATATTGTTCAATTGAAACAGTTGTACTTCCCATAGAGGAACACGTACCAGTACCTATAGAATAAGTGTATGTATTATTACCTACCGTTGCCAGGGAAGGTGTTAATACTCCTGTTGCACTGATGCCTATACCTGACCAGTTTCCACCAGAAGGCGATGCTGATAAACTAACGGTTGAAGCATTTGTACACATAGGATTTACAGGAGTTACCGTTGCCGGAACAGGAACAACAACAGAAACTGTTGAACTTTGAGTTTGCATACAATTGGTTTGACCGATAGGGTTTACCTGAACCGTATAAACTGTAGTTACTGAAGGGCTCGCAATAGTAGTAAAGGTATTGGTAGGATTTAATCCGGTTGTAGGAGTCCATGTATAACTAAATGCTGCAGGATTTGAACCTCCGCAATTTCCAAATTTAATGTTTGGTCTGTTTGAAGAAGTTGAACTTGCACTTGCAATAGGACAAGCAACCGTTCCATCACTGTTATAATATCTTACTGAAACAAACGATGTTGTAGTGAAAGGTGAAGAAGAGTTATTGGTATAAGAAGGCGTTTGAGATGTACATACGTCAATCAAAATATTGGATGTTCCGTCCCACTCATAAGCAACCGGAAACTGATAAGTATTCCATCCTGTTGTAATATTGATGGATGGCGCTGAATAAACCTGTGTCAATCCAACCTGATCAAAATTGATAGAACTTAAATCAGTTACGTTTGTACACTTCATTTTAATAGAAAAATTAGGATAAGAAGTAGTGCCATTAATAGTAGAAATATTCCATGAAATGCTTGAGATTTTACCGGGCAAAATTCCTGCGGCCAACAATTCACTTGCGGTATATAAAATTTGGTGTCTTGCATTTTGATACCAATTGCTATAGATTGCAGGATATGAGGTGGTTGAGTTTACAGATGTCCCATTTCCCATTGTAATTACATTAGGCGATGTACAACTACCGCTAGTTGATAAACCACACACACCTGGTGTTGTGTTTCCAAAGTCCACTGTTAAGGTAGTACTCCCCGGCGAACAAATGGTGGTTGTAGGTGGAGTTAATGTATAAGTGTATACAAACGGACTAACTGTAAAAGTAGTGTTGTATATACATTGTCCGTCAAAAACAGTAGCGCTATAGGTACCTATCGATAAACCCGTAATACTGTCTTTAATAAGTGTGGTATTGTTTAGTACTGAATTGTATCCGCCAGGGCCTGTTACCGAATAACTATAAGCAGGTGGCGCAGACGTTTGTAAATTAATGACCGCATAAGAGTTATTATTTCCGGCACAAATACTTTTAATATTACTGGCATAAATACTTCCCCCTGGTGATTGTGCTAAAGTATATTTAATAGAATCTTTACAACCACTAGCGGTCATATATACCAAAAAATAACTCGCGCCATTAACAGGAGAATTAATAGTTAATGAAGAGCTTGTAGCGCCACCAATAAGAGCTAAGGGCGAAGCGGTATACCATTTATAGTTCGATCCGCCGGGCTTGGTAATCCAGGCGATGGAGCCGCAATAAGGCGCGGGGAGGGAATAAAAAGAGGGTGGTGATAAACCAACAGCTACTGTTGTTGTAGATAAGCCGCACAAAGCAGCGCTAACATTAATGGTATAAGTGCCGGGCGATAATCCACTAACTGTTTGCGTATTGCCTACCGTTGTTCCGGTGCTATTTACCCATTGGTAATTATAGCCAGAACTACTTCCTGTAGCTGAAACATTAGCTGTACCACTATTTCCGTTTGGACAAGAAGGTGTTGAGCCAACCCCTGTAATACTAACAGTTGAAATTGCTACAGTTGTTTGAAATGAACTTGCACAGCCGTTTGGAGCCGTTACATTACAAGTGAAAACCTGTCCGGCAGAAAC
>JANPOX010000584.1:0-4943 GCA_031428235.1 Bacteroidia bacterium
TAACTTTTGTTTTCGGGAATCACTTGATTTTGAATATACTCTTCGGCTAAAAGTTTAGATTTCCCGTAGTGCGTTTGCGGATTAGGTTTCACATCTTCCAACAAAATACCTTCCGTAAAATCTACTGCTGCTTTAACGCTACTCAAAAAAATAAACTTTTCCGCATCAGATTTCAAAAAGGCATCGTACAAGTGCTTAGTTAATTCAAAATTGCTTTCATAATAATCACTTGCATTAGCCACGTTTTTAAGGTCGTGGGCTTTTCCTGAAAGATGAATAATGGTATTGACTTTCGGAATCGAAATATTATCGCCAAATCGAATACTTGTTTCTTTGACAAGAAATTGATTAGATGCTAAATATTTTACTAAGTTTTTTCCTACAAAACCTGTTGCACCTGTGATAAGTACAGTATTCATTCTACGTTAGAAGTTTATTAATTAGTTGTAAATACTTTTGAGTTACCACTTCCTTGGAGTAGTCTTTACTTATAATAGCTAAACCACTCGCTCCCATTTCTTGTAGTAATTTTTTATTACTAAGAGTCAAGTTTATTACTTTTAAAACTTCATTAATTTTTTCAGAATATACTTTTGTCTCTACAATAAAGGAAGAACTTGTATTAGTTAAAAAATTATTTAGAGGAGTATTTTTGCCCGAAATTATGAGTAAAGGTTTAGCACAAGCCATAATTGAATATACCTTTGAAGGAAAGCCTTGTCCTTCCATTTCGGGAGTCATGAAAATAAAATGAATATCTCCATAAGCCATAATCGAAGCCATTGTTTCTCTTGCCTGATAATTAACAACATGAATGTTAGATAAATTGAAGGTTTCAATGGATTCTTGCAAATATTCTCTCATTACACCTTCACCAATTATCCAAAACTCTACTGGTAAATTTCTAACACTTTTTGCAATTTCTAATAAAGGCTTCCAGTCCTGAGCGTGACCAATATTACCTGCATACATTAATTTTAATGAATTATTTGTACTTGGAAATAGAGATTCATTTAACGTTAAATTTTTAAGATTGATCGGTTTATAAACGTCTGTATCTACAAAGTTTGGAATCAGTTTTAATTTATTCTTGTCTTTAAAGCGACTCACTATTGTTTCATAGAATATAGAATCAATCGTTGTTACAGCGTCAGATTGATTATACACATATTTCTCAATTGATTTCAAGATATTTATGAAGGGGCTAAATCTTAATAAACCCTGATTTATTAAAAAATCTGGGTAAATTTCTTGAACATTATAGATAATTTTTGCATTTTTTAATTTTCCAATAAATATTGATATAACGCCAATGGTGAGTGGTGGAGAAGGGGAAAGTATTAAATCAATTTTACCTTGCAGCAAACCTAAAATCATGGATATTGCATGCCAATAAACAAAAGCAATCATCCTCAACAAAGCACTTTTAAATTTCCGCTGAGGTACGTGTAATATTTTTATATCGTTAAAACAACTTTCATAGTATATACCCCCCCACTTAGACTTTAAAGGTTGTTTCTTCAATTCCTCCTCAACAATGTTATAATGTGGTGTTGTCGTTAATACAATCACATCATAATTATTTTCGACTAAATTTACAGCAATGTCATTATAAAGATAGGCTGTTGATACGCCGTCAGGACTAAAAGCAATACTATGGATTAATATTTTTTTCTTCATTAAAATCGAATAATTATTCTGACCAAACAACTCTCTTTATATAATCTACATAAGAAATAATAATTCTAACAACTTTCTCCGAAACATTAGGCATTGAATAATCGGCAACCTTTCTGAAATTCGGATTTTCATCTCTCTTTTGATACTGTAATTGCACCAAACCTTGCATAATTCTTTCAGGATTTAATCCAACCATCATCACCGATGTTTCTTCCATCGCTTCTGGACGCTCGTGAGCTTCACGCAGATTTAAAGCATGGAAATTGAAAGTTGAAGATTCTTCTGAAATACTGCCACTATCCGACAATACCGCAAATGACTTCATCTGCAAGGCATTATAATCAAAATATCCCATCGGTTTTAAAAATTGAATCAAGGGATTCATGGCTATTTGCTTCGCCTCAATCATTTTACGGGTTCTCGGATGAGTTGTCATAATGATTGGAAAGTTATATGTTTCTGCAATTAAATTTAAACTTTGCATTAATCCTGCAAAATTCTTCTCACTATTAATATTTTCTTCACGATGTGCTGAAACCACAAAGAATTCACGCTCTTTTAATTGTAACTTTTCCAAAATAAGGGAGGCTTCAATTTGCGGTTGATAATAATGCAAAACCTCTGCCATTGGCGAACCCGTTTTAATGATTCTGTCGGCAGATAATCCCTCTCTCAATAAATATTCACGGGCTATATCGCTGTATGTCATGTTAATATCTGATACATGATCAACAATTTTACGATTGGTTTCTTCGGGTACTCGTTGATCAAAACAACGATTACCAGCTTCCATGTGAAAAACAGGAATATGACGTTTCTTAGCAACTATGGCACATAAACAACTATTTGTATCTCCTAAAACTAAAAAAGCATCGGGTTTTTCTGACGCTAAAATAGGGTCGATTTTTATCAAAATGAGTCCTATTGTTTCGGTGGCAGTTTCACCAGCAGCATTCAAAAAATGATCAGGCTTCCGAATATCTAAGTCTTCAAAAAAAACCTGATTTAATTCATAATCATAATTCTGACCTGTATGTACAAGTACATGTTCTATTACTTCCGAAGCATCTAAGGCAGCAATTACTCTCGCCAGACGTATAATTTCTGGTCTTGTACCTACTACGGTCACTACTTTCAGTTTAGTGATTGGTGATTGGTGATTAGTAATTGGTATTTTCATATTAATAAATCTAATTTAAGGATTTAATCAAACCATGAATCATTCTTGAAATAGTGTTTAATTCTTCCAAAATTTTCGTCTGTCTCTCTTTTTGAATATAGTTTAGATTTCCAGAAATAATTATTTGGGTTTCTAATTCTGCACCACTTGCCAAAGCTACATACAAAAAATGCTTGAATTCTAATTTCCCTTTTCTGCAAGCTCCTTCTGCAATATTAGAAGGAATAGAAATTGCTGCTCTTCGCATTTGTGAAACTAACCCAAATAATTCTTCTCTTGGATATTCTTTGGTTACAGAATATAAAATGGTTACAAATTCAATACTTTTTTTCCATACATCTAAATCTTTATGAGTCATATTTTATATTAGTATTTTACCAACCCCTATTTACCAATCACAAATTACACATTTTCAAAGTATGTGTCGGGATCATTAGCATCATACAACTCATTAATCCAAAAAATGGTATAAAGCTCTTCTGATCCTGTGTTTGTGATGTTATGAGAGTACCATATTGGCATGTCTACATAAGCGGGCTGATTACCATCTAATTCAAAATTTATAATATCGTTTGTTCCTATTCGACGAAGTTGAATTAATGCTTTTCCTTTGATTACAGCAAAGCGTTCAATTTTTCTTGTATGGAAATGATTTCCTCTGGTGATGTTTGGTAAAGTAGTAGAAAAAGATACTTGACCACCGACTTTTAATCTTACTAATTCAACAAAAGAACCTCTATTGTCAATATTCTGCGTAAATTTTGCAGGAAAATGATTGGCAATATCCATATAACAACGGTAGGTATTAAACAGATTGACTTCAAAGGAAGTATTAAGAAAGGGTATTAAGCCATTGTCTTGATATTCTATTTTATAAGTTTGTAACAATGCTAACAACTCCGATACTTTACATTCTTTAGTAGGAGGAATGGTTAGTTTTACTATTTTGTTTGTAGGATTATTGATAGCACTAAGTATCTCGTTTACCAACTCGCCTATATATATTAGTTTTAAATTACCATCTATATCAACAATCGGTGTTTGGTTATAAGCAAGTTTATGGCAAAATGTTGCTACTACAGAGTTATAATTAGGCATACCAAAAGGACCAAAAACATTCGGAATTATCAAACCAGTAAATATACCTCTACTATTCTCAGCCCAATGTTCTAAAATCTTTCTACCTTCTTTTTTTGATTGCCCATAGAGATTATCTTGTTCTTCTTGGGTGGAAGACGACATAATTATATGAGCCTTACTCTCTACTCTTACTAAAGAAGCATTAAGTTTTTTTACTAAATTGATATTTGTATCGTAAATTACCTGTGGATTGGTATGACGATTCATTGCCGCTAAATGTACTATTACATCGCATTGAATAACAAATTTATCAAGTAACTCATCTGTATTAAAAAATGATTTTTTGAAATGGATTCTTTCAAATTTATCAGGATGAAGTCCAAGTGTATTATAGAGATGTATCCCGACAAAACCTTCTTGTCCCGTGATTCCTATCTTTAACATGTAATTAAATTTTATTCAGTAATATTTATTTAATTGGTTAATTATTTAAGCATCTCAATCAATCTGGATATTGTATAGTATTCAGTTCTTTTAAGATTTCTTTTTTGATAATTGGTAGTTTATAAAGCAATTTTTTCATCCCTTCAATATCTAATCTTTCGGTGTTATGAGAATGGTATTCATCATAAGTCGATACATCTGGCTCACCTTCAGAAAAATATTGTGCATAATTCAAATCTCGATTATCAGCTGGAATTCTGTAGTAATTACCCATATCTTCTGCCTTTACCATATCTTCTCTATTAACCAATGTTTCATAGAGTTTTTCGCCATGTCTTGTTCCAATTATCTTGATTTCATTTTTGGAATCGTAAAGTTCTAATAATGCTTTTGCTAATACCTCAATAGTGGCTGCGGGAGATTTTTGAACGAATAAGTCACCTTGTCTGCCGTGTTCGAAAGCATAAAGAACTAAATCAACAGCATCTTCCAAAGTCATCATAAACCGAGTCATATTTGGGTCGGTCAAAGTAAGTGGATTTCCTAATTTTATTTGTTC
>JANPOX010000585.1:0-8574 GCA_031428235.1 Bacteroidia bacterium
TACCGCCATTATCCCCATTGTAACTATCACTGATTTGTAAGAAGTTTTAATAGCCGCCTTTAAATTAGGAAGATCATTCATAGCATAATAATTGCCGACGCGAATAGTAGTAGCACTTCCAATTCCACTGGCAAACATATAAGTAAACGCCGCTAAACTTAGGGCTATCCCATGGGCATCAATTTCTTCCTTTCCGAATACACCGGCCAGTAAACCGGCAATCGCAAATGCGGCAACTTCAAATGTAAATTGTAAAGCGGAGGCAAGCCCATCTTTAAATAAAACCCAAAAATGAAGAGCATTTAATTTTACATCACCATAATATTTAGCAAATGAATTGACTGATTGATGATTGAAAATAAAGATTAAAAAACCAACGCCCATAAATAGCCTGGAAATAAAAGTTGCCCAACAGCTTCCCATATAACCCATTTCAGGCAAACCGGCTTTGCCATAGATCAACATATAATTTAGGATAATATTCAGGATGTTTCCTACAACACTGAAATACATAGCTGCTTTGGTATTACTTAATCCTTCGGTGTATTGTTTGCAGACAAAGAATAATGCTACCGGAATGATAGAAAAAATAAGAACGTCAAAAAAGGGGATAGCAAGTTGTACAACATCTTCCGGCTGTCTCATATATCCCAACAACGGAGATGAAAAAAACAAAACAATGAATAAAAGAATAGCTACAACCATATTAATGAATAAGGCATTTTTTACTAAAGCCGCTTTTTCTTTTTCGTTCCGGTTAACGTGTGCATCAGTAATAGCAGGAGTAAGAACGTAACTCATTCCAATACTGAACACCAATAAAATAATAAATAAATTATTGGAAAGTATTCCTGCAGCTTGTTCAGTTTTACCCAACTTCCCCAAAAAAATATTATCTACCATACCTGTAATAATATGACCTATCTGGGTCATGATGAGCGGAGCCGATAAGGCAATCGTTTGTTTGAGGTGGGTATTTTGAATGGTGCTTTTCACTCGGGGCAAATGTAATAGAATTTTGGCTCTGATGCCTTATAAGAATGAACCCATTTTGCCCTAAAAACAAAGCAATAAAGGCTTTTTCAATCAAATTGTTATTATATTTGTGTTTTTACAAAACTTTTCTAATGCAACGTGTTACTTTAAAAGATAAAACCTTTGTTCCCTATATTACTGCTGATAAAATAGCGGAGAGCGTAAAAAAAATGGCTGTTAAAATAAATACCGATCTAGTGAATGACATGCCGTTATTTTTGGTAGTACTCAATGGTTCATTTATGTTTGCTGCTGATCTGTTGAAGGAAGTTACAATTCCGTGTGAGATCTCGTTTATTAAATTAGCATCTTATCATGGAACCAGCAGTACAGGAACCGTTACAGAAATGATTGGCTTAACCGAAGAGATTAAAGGCAGGACCATTGTTGTTGTAGAAGATATTGTAGATACCGGAGTCACATTAGAAAAATTAATGATCCTGTTGACCAAGAAAGAAGTAAAGCAGGTGAAAGTCGCTTCTTTTTTATTCAAACCAGAAGCTTATACGAAAGATAGAGTGGTTGATTATGTAGGGATGGAAATACCGAATGATTTTGTGGTTGGTTACGGCTTGGATTATGATGGACTCGGTAGAAATATGAAAGAAATTTTTGTTCTGGAGAAAAAATAACTTTGAATAATTAAATCAAAAAAATAATAGCACAATAAAAACATCTACTATGAGCAACATGTTAAACATCGTTTTATTTGGACCTCCGGGAGCCGGAAAAGGGACTCAATCAGAAAAACTGATCGATAAATATGGTTTGGTACATTTATCTACTGGTGATATTTTGCGCAATGAAATTGCAAAAGGAACTGCCCTTGGTATGGAAGCCAAACAAACCATGGATCGTGGCGAATTAGTAAGTGATGATATTGTAATTGGAATGATTGAAGCAAAGTTGGATGCAACCCCAAATGCCAACGGTTTTATTTTTGATGGCTTTCCTCGCACACAAGCGCAAGCCGTGGCATTGGATGATTTGCTGCAAAAAAAAGGAACTGCTATCAGTGCGATGTTAGCTTTAGAAGTTGATAATGATGAATTAGTGAAACGTTTATTATTACGAGGAAAAGAATCAGGCAGACCTGATGATCAGAATGAAGAGGTTATACGTAACCGCGTAAATGAGTACAATACTAAAACTTTACCCTTAAAAAATTATTATTCAGAGCAGGCAAAATTCCATTCAATTAACGGAATTGGTTCCGTTGATTCCATTTTTGATCAATTAACAGAACGTATCGTTTTTGTTTTGGCAGAAATTGAGCTGACCATGCTTGAGAATGACATTGAACATTTGGATTTAACGATTAATGATTTTGAGGTTGCTACTGAAATCTCTGAAGAGCTGAAACAGGATATTGATGAAGTTCGAAAAAGTAATAAAACAGAAAAGAAACCTGAAAAAGGAATCATTGCCAAGATCAAAGAAACAGTAAGTCATTTTTTTCATTTAGATAAAAACGAAAAAGGACCCGCTAAAAAAACTGTAAAAAAAGCTGAACCGAAGAAAGCAATTAAAAAGACTCTTACAAAAGTAGCTAAGAAATTAGTGCCTGCTAAAAAGGCTGTAGTGAAAAAATCAGCGCCAAAAAAAGCGGTTAAGAAAGCTCTGGTTAAAAAGACAATTAAAAAAGCTGCACCAAAAAAAGCAATAGTTAAAAAGACAGTTAAGAAAGCGGCACCTAAAAAAGTAGCAAAAAAAATTATTAAGAAAATTGCCCCAAAGAAAATAGTGAAGACTGTATTGAAAAAGACAGCCCCTAAAAAAGCGGCTAAAAAGAGTGTGAAGAAGGCGACTCCGAAAAAAGTTGCAAAGAAAATAGCTGCAAAAAAGGTAGTGAAAAAAATTGCACCTAAAAAAGTAATAAAAAAGGCCGCCCCTAAAAAAGTGGCTAAAAAGAAAAAATAATTTAATTTGATTTAAGACAAAAGATTTAAGGTGAATGATCTTCTCTTAAATCTTTTGTCTTTTGTCTTTAATCTAAAGTAAAAGTGGATACTAATTTTGTTGATTACGTAAGGATTTGTTGCCGAAGCGGTAAAGGTGGTAAAGGCTCTACGCATTTACATAGAGATAAGCTTACTGCCTTTGGTGGACCAGACGGTGGAGATGGAGGCAGAGGCGGCCATATTATTTTGCGTGGCAATAAACAATTCTGGACACTCATCCATTTAAAGTACCGTAAACACATCATTGCAAAAAGCGGTGGTGATGGCGGTTCTTCCCATAAATCGGGGAAAGAAGGAGAAGATGAAATTTTAGATGTGCCCTTAGGAACCATTGCCCGGGATTTAGAAACCGGTGAATTTTTATTTGAGATAACTGAAGAAGGACAAGAAGTTGTTTTATTACCAGGCGGAATGGGTGGAAGAGGCAACGCGCATTTTAAATCACCCACTAATCAAACACCACGCTACTCACAACCGGGTGTAGATGGTAAAGAAGAATGGAAAGTTTTAGAATTAAAAGTACTGGCCGATGTTGGTTTGGTAGGTTTCCCTAATGCCGGAAAATCAACTTTATTGTCTGTGGTTTCTGCGGCTAAACCGGAGATCGCCAATTACCCGTTCACTACCTTAACTCCTAATTTAGGAATTGTACCTTACCGCGATTACAAGAGTTTTGTAATGGCAGATATTCCCGGCATCATTGAAGGAGCCAGTGAAGGCAAAGGACTGGGTGTGCGCTTCTTGCGACACATTGAACGTAACTCAAGCTTATTATTTATGATCAGCTGCCAGAGTGATAATATTTATGAAGAGTATAAAATTCTTTTAAATGAATTAAAGCAGTACAATCCTGAATTGTTAGATAAGCAACGAATTTTAGCAATAACCAAATGCGACACCATTGATGAAGAACTGATTGAGGACTTAGAAAAAGATTTGAAGAAACGCATGAAAGGTAAATTCAAAATTCCTTACATTTTTATCTCAGCACAATCTGGTTTCAATATTCAGGAATTAAAGGATATGCTGTGGGAACAGTTGAATTAGATTATATTTCATAATTAGTAAGTGAGTTGTCAGTTCGAGTGTTTGCTGTCTCTAAGCAATAAAGCTGATTCTGGGAAGATAAATGTTTGAAAATGCTTTGTTGTCTGCCCGCATTTTTGGTAGCTTGTGTTATGCCATGTGTTTATTTATTTTTATGCCGTGCTCTCTACCGAGTGAGCAACTGTCCCATACTACGAGCGTATGCCAATAACTAAAATGTCGTCAACTTGTTCCGTATTTTCTTTCCAATTTTCTATAAAATTGTCTAAGTGTTGTTCTTGTTCTTGCATTGTCTTGTGTTGGATTTCAAGTAAGATCTCCTTGAATTTTTTTGCCATAAGTTTTTTTCCACTCTGTCCACTGAATGAGTCTGCATAGCCGTCAGTCGCTAAATAAAAAGTGTCGCCTCGCTTTAATTTTATTTCGTGCTTGGCAAAGACTTGGTTTTCAATTGTGAAGCCTCCAATTGCTTGTTTAGTTGCTTTAATTTCTTCAACTGTGTTTTGTCCATTTCTAATAATCCATAGTGGTCTATTAGCACCTGCATATTTAACAATATGGTTTATCGTGTCTATATGACAAAGAGCTATATCCATCCCGTCTCGCGTCGACTCGGCACTATCAGATTGTTTAAGTGAGGTTTTTATTCCCTGATTAACTTGTTTTAAAATTTCAGAGACATCCGCACTGTGCGCTAAAGCGTCATCTAACTTTTCAAAACCAATCATACTCATAAGCGCTCCTGATACCCCATGCCCTGTACAATCAGCAGCGGCAATAAAAATGCCGTTGGGATTTAAAGCGAAGTAATAAAAATCACCACTTACTATATCTTTTGGTTTGAATAAAACAAAGCACTGTGGTAAGGCCGCATAAATTTCTTTTTTCTGCGGAAGTTTAGCTTGTTGAATTCTCTTTGCGTAATTAATACTGTCGGTTATATCCTTATTTTTATTTCTAATAATTTCTTCCGAAAGTTTTCGCTCTGTGACATCCGAATCAATAATAATAATATTTGTAACGGTTCCATTTTCATCTAAAACAGGAGAAATTGTAGAAAGCTCCCATATTTCGTGAAGAACGTTTTTATTCCTAGCCTCGTAAGTTAATGAGACTTTTTTTGTGATTACATCATTAAAAATATTTGCAATATTAGGATTATTACTTATAGTTAAAATATTGGCAGTACCTTTTTTTAGAATAAGCTCCTGCAAACTCATTTTATTGAGCCGCTCAAAACTTGGACTCACCCATTCAATATTTCCTTTCGGGTCTAGAATTAAGACCACATTGTTTGTTTTTTCTGCAACGAGAGAAAGTAAATTCAGTTGTTTTCGTTGCTGCTCTATTATTATTTGTGCATTATAGTTTTCCGTTATATTTTGACCCACACCTATCAAAGTATCATCAGGACCTAAAGTATCTTGCCATTGAATCCAATACGTATCATCCTCCTTACTTAAGATGCTTTTAATATAAGGAACTTTGTCAACGGGTATAATACCTGCTATAATTTTTTTTATTGTTTTAATTTCCTCAATTTGTGCTTTCTTTCCGGCCCTTGTTAACTCCCACCACCCCATTCCCAAAACCTCTGATTTATCTACTTTCAGTAATCGAAGTATTGATTGTGAGCAATATTGAATGTGTCCTTTATTATCAGCCACAAGCACTAAAGCATCCAGGTTTTCTAAAATAGAATTTGCTAATTCGTTAGACTCTACTTTTTTAAAGTTTTTCATTAATAAGCGATTTTACATCCAAATCATCAGAATTTTTAGCAATATCCCACTAGTTTTGCCTCTTAGTGGATATTTTTAAATAAAAAACCTATTTCACTTTCTCAATAGCCATTCCAAAATCAAGAATGAGAGGCAAAGGATTACTCCGCATACCTTGCTCAAAGCTAAAAGTATATTTTCCGGTTTGAGGAAAACGCAGGTTTTGTTTTAAAGGAATTTTATTGTCCCATAAATCACCGGCTCCATCACCCTGCCACTTGCCTTTTTTATCAGCAAAAACACATTCCAACGTATCAATGGAAGTTTTTCCATCAGGGTAGGTAGTTGTTAAGAACACAAATAAATTGGCATAAGGATAAGAGTCTGCGTGGCGAACGTTTAAAAAAACATTATGCAGAGCATTGTTATCTTTAATATCTACTTCAAATTTTAATTTGTTGTCTATTCTCCAACCTTCTTCGGGGATTTTGGTATAGTCACTGAACACCACATTTTTATTACAGCCCAAAAAGGCCGTTACTAAAAAAATAAGAACACTTAACTGAAAAAAATTACGCTTTATCTGTGTCATCCGTTTTAGGTTTTGGTTTATGATTATGAACCGGTCTTTTTGGAGCTGCCCCCGTCGAAGTTTGATTTGGATTGGCGGGTTTATTTTGGTTTGGATTTGATTTTTTAATTTGGTTCGGGTTTGGCTTATTCTGATTCGGATGTTGAGGTTTAGCCTGTAGCGGGTCAGTTGTTTTGTTCTGATTAGGGTTGGGCTTATTTTGGTTTGGGTGTTGTGGCTTGGGACCTTGGTTTGTGTGCTTTGGTTTATTTTGATTTGGATTCAAGGGAGCTGCGGTTTTTTCAGCCGTAGGTCCCTGACTGTTAGTTACCTGTTTTTGATTGGCATGCTGCGGTTTACGATTCTGGTTATTCTTGTTGCGGTTGTTATTTTTCTTACGGTCATCAAAACGCGTTAAAGAATCCTGTCCAACCACGTTCTCATAATCAGGCTGTTTTACTACTTCCAATTCCTTGTATTGTTTTGGTTCCAACAAGTCGGCTGGCTTAATATTGTCTGAATTTAATTTAAAAATCTCTTTAGTCCGTGCAATAGTTAGTGGCACAAAAACATCCGGTTCGCTGGTGTAACTCCACCAGATGATGCGTTTAAAAATGTCTGTTTTCTGATGAAAAGCAAATCCCTTTTCGGTAGCTAGTCTTCGGTTATCAATGTCCGGAAATTCTTTCAAAGCATCCAGGTAACTATCTAATTCATAATTGAGACAGCATTTTAATTTTCCGCATTGGCCAGCTAATTTTAAAGGGTTCAGCGACAATTGCTGGTAACGTGCTGCTGAAGTTGATACAGTTCTAAAATCATTTAACCAGGTGGAACAGCATAATTCCCGTCCGCAAGAACCGATTGCTCCCAAACGGGCCGCTTCCTGTCTTGCACCAATTTGACGCATTTCAATCCGCACTTTAAATTCGTCTGCCATCACCTTGATTAGTTCTCTGAAATCTACACGGCCATCAGCAGTATAATAAAAAACAGCCTTGCTTTTATCGCCCTGAAACTCAACATCACTGATCTTCATCTGAAGCCCTAGTTTCAATGCCAGGGTTCTTGCCTTAAACATAGTTTCAACTTCAAGGGCCTGAGCTTCTCTCCATTTATCAATGTCCTGTTGTTTAGCCTTGCGATATATTTTTTTTATTTCCTCGCTGCTATAACTTACGTTTTTCTTTTTCAACTGAAGGCGAACTAATTCACCGGTAACTGACACAACGCCGATATCATGTCCTGGAGAAGATTCCGTAGCAACAATATCACCTACATTAAGGGTTAAATTGTTGACGTTACGGTAAAATTCTTTTCTTGAATTTTTAAAACGTATTTCCATTACGTCACAAGGCGCTTGTCCTTCAGGCAAACTCATGTTGCCTAACCAGTCAAACACATTTAGTTTATTGCATCCACCACCTGTTCCACAGGATCCGTTATTGTTGCAACCTGCGGGGATTCCGCTATTTTTATCCTGCCCTGTTGAGCAACTTCCACATGCCATATTATATATATTTTAAAAACCTGCTTTCCTGGTTTTAATCAGTTTTGCCCGGTATGAAACTTATTTAGTTCTTAAAAAAGTGCTATAAAGATACTCATTTCTTTGTAATTTTTTTTGATGGATTTATAGTTTTATTACTCGCCTAATTTTTATATTTTTAACCAAATTAACATGTATTATGGTAGCATTAATAACAGGAGCAACATCAGGGATTGGAAAATGTACCGCAGTGGAATTTGCCAGAAATGGATATGATATTATTATTGCAGGCCGCAGGCAGGAACGATTATTGGAATTAAAAACCTTTTTAAGCAATGAGTACCTTGTAAAGGTATTTGATCTTTGTTTTGATGTGATGGATGAAAAGCAGGTCGAAAAAGCCATCCATTCTATTCCAGGCGATTTTAAAAGAATTGATGTTCTTGTAAATAACGCCGGACTCGCAGCAGGATTATCCACTTTGCAGGACGGTAAACTGGATCATTGGGAGCAAATGATTGATACTAATATAAAAGGCTTGTTGTATGTAACTAAACATGTTTCAAAAATTTTTATTGAAAATAAAAAGGGCCATATTATTAATGTGGGATCCATTGCAGGAAAAGAAGTATATCCGAATGGCAACGTATATTGCGCCACAAAACATGCCGTTGACGCATTGAACAAAGGAATGCGTATTGACCTTTTACCTCACGGAATAAGGGTTTCAGCGGTTAATCCGGGAATGGT
>JANPOX010000586.1:0-5928 GCA_031428235.1 Bacteroidia bacterium
TGTGGGAATTTATACAATTTTAGGGGTACAAAAAAGTTTAGAGTATCATGTCAACCCTTTTGCTGCTGTTATTTTAGGACTGATCTCAGCCGTATTTGGTGGCGTCATCCGTGATACATTAATCAATGAAATTCCTCTTATCTTTGCCAAAGAAATATATGCCACCGCTTGCCTTGCCGGGGCAGTTCTATTTACAGCCTTACTCTATTTAAATATTAACGCGAATATTGCAGCTACAGTTAGTATGAGTTTAATTATCATTATTAGGGTATTTGCCGTAAAATATAAACTAGCTTTACCTAAATTTGATACTGGAAACAAAACCCTAGATTGATCATGAACACAGAGGAAATTGGATACATTAGCAAAACGCACGGACTAAAAGGTCATGTGATATTACGATTAAATGAACTGGTAAACATTGATGAAGAAGGTATCAAATCCATATTTTTAGAACTCAGCGGCTCACAGGTACCTTATTTTATTGAAGAGTGCCGACCAAACAATACCGGATATATTTTAAAATTGGAGACGATTGACCATGTTGATACGTCCAAAAAATTAATTGGAAAAAAAGCCTTTGCGTTAACTGATTTTATATTGCAGGCAGATGATTCGATATCTGAGTTCATCGGTTATACAATTATGGATTCCAAGTTGGGAAACATCGGAATCATATCAGATGTAGATGAAAAAACAGATAATGTGATCATTAAAGTCATACATCCAACCGGAGTTGAAATTATACTTCCATTTAACGATGATTTTATCATTGAAATTGACGACGATTTGAAAACGATCGAATTTAATGCCCCTGAAGGATTAATTGAAATGTATTTAAAGTCTTAATATGATTTCAATTTATTGAGTTTATCTTGAAACTATTACTTCAAGAAAACCTCTCAACTAACTAAATATAAGCATATTAAATTAAATGCGATATGTTTAAGATTATTTATAGTTTTGAACTACTAAATTATCACTCAATATAAATAATTCTGAAAGTGCTATTAGATTATGATTATTGATTATTGATTAAAAAACATACTTCAAGAATCATAATAACTAAATAAACCCTACTTCATTAAACCCAACAACTATGAAAAAACATCTATATACAATTGTATCACTCGTCTTAGGCTCTTTGCTATACGGACAAGTATGCTTAAACCCAGCAAGTGGTTCACCGTTTACGGCAGCTCAACAACCTTTCTCCATAACAACTGCCGATTTTAATAGCGATAGCAAAGCTGATTTAGTAACAGCGGATCGTAACAATAACACTGTTTCAGTAGTATTTGGAACCGGCACAGGAAGCTTTACATCTACAACAACTTTTTCGGTGGGGTCAGCTCCCATTTCCGTAACAAGTGCCGATTTTAATGGTGACAGCTTCACCGATTTAGCGGTGGTAAATAATGCCAGCAGCAACGTATCTATATTACTTGGCAACGGCGCTGGAGGTTTTTCCGCACCGGTAAACTATCCAGTGGGAACAGCACCATTTTCTGTAACAAGCGCCGATTTTAATGGTGATACCTTCGCCGATTTGGCGGTGGCTAATAATAGCAGTAATAGTGTATCGATATTACTTGGTAACGGAGCTGGAAATTTTTCTGCTGCAGTAAACTTTACTGTGGGAACAGGTCCTATATCTGTAATTAGTGCTGATTTTAATGGTGATACCTTCAACGATTTGGCGACAGCAAATTACACCAGCAACAATGTCTCAGTTTTGATTGGTAACGGAGCTGGAAGTTTTGCCTCTGCCGTTAACTTTACTGCTGGAACAGGTCCTCGTTCCATAATTAAAGCTGATTTTAACGCAGATGGAAATCCAGATTTGGCAACAGCAAATGATGGAAGTAACAATGCATCAGTATTACTTGGCAACGGAGCTGGAAGTTTTGCCTCTGCGGTAATCTTTGCGGTAGGAACAAATCCTTATTCAATTACAAGTGGTGATTTTAATAGCGATAGCTTTACGGATCTGGCAACAGCGAATATTAACAGCAACAATGTATCTGTTTTATTTGGCAATGGTATCGGAAGTTTTGCTTCTGCGATAAATTTCAACGTGGGATCAACTGTTAGGGCTGTAACGCGTGCCGATTTAAATGCCGATGGCAAAGACGATTTAGCGACAGCAAATTTCATTAGCCTGTCTATATTTTTAAATGAAACACCTTCTGTAACTGCCAATACAACATCAAGTGTTGTTTGTGCAGGGACAAATATTACTTTAACCGGAGGCGGAGCAACAACCTATACATGGTCTGGCGGAGTTAGTGACGGAGTATCGTTTATTCCCTTTACAACAACTTCATATACAGTTACCGGTACAGATGGAAATGGATGTACTAATACAGCCGTAAAAAACATAATAGTGAATCCTCTCCCAATTGCAAATGCTGGTTTAGATCAAACTTTGACTTGTGCATCTCTAACAGTTTCATTAATTGGTTCTGCATCACCATCTAGCTGCACTCCAGTTTGGACAGGTGGAGTTACCACTGGAGTAAATTCATATACAGCAACCACTTCAACTGCTGGTGATTATACATTAACGGTTACTAATCCAACTAATGGATGTTCAGGAACAGATCAAGTTCAGGTTTCTGCAAACGCTTCTATCCCAACAATAACCATTACAGTTAGTAATATATTAACTTGTTCAGCTCCAAATGCAACTACTTCAGCAATTTCTACGGCAACACTTCCTACTTATTTATGGTCAGGACCAAGTGTTATGTCAGGGGCTACAAGTGCTAATGCAATTGTTGATCAGCCCGGCGTATATACTGTTACGGTGACAGATATTCCAACCGGATGCTCTGCCACTGCAAGCATCAATGTAACTCAAGACACTGCAATACCAAATATTACAGTTGCAGTTAGTTCTTCTGCAATTTGTTCTGGTAGCAGTTCAACATTAAATGCCAACTCAAGTGCTGATCCTAATGTAAATTATGCTTGGCTTCCAGGATTTTTAAATGGATCTATTCAAAACGTTTCACCACTTTCAACAACATTATATTCAGTAGTTTCAACAAATACAATAAATGGTTGCGCAAGCACTGAAACTGTAAACATCACAGTATATGCAACGCCTATATTATCAGTTTCTGGTGATTTAAATATATGTAAAGGTTCAGCAACAAATTTAACCGCAATTGGAGCAACATCATATACATGGGATTCGGGAGCAAATACAAGTTTAATAAGTGTAACTCCAACTATTACTACCACATATACTGTTGATGGAATGGATGGAAATGGTTGTTCAAACTCCTTACCAATAACGGTTTCTATTATTTCTAACAAATCAATAACTGGTATTATTACTAGTACAACTGGTGCTACAGGAGGTGATGTAATTTTGTATAAATATACTGCCGCTCTTAGTCATTGGGATTCGTTAACCATAACTCCAATTGGTGGTACGTATTCTTTTAACAATATAGATAGCGGATTATATGTTTTAAGAGCCATACCAACAGCAACTAATATACAAGTAACTTATGCTTTTAATGCCGTTAGCTGGCAAAGTGCGGCAATTATTACACATGGTTGTACTAATAATTCTTCTCAAAATATAGATTTAATTGGTTTAACTCCTTTTGCTGCTGGACCAGGAGTATTAACAGGAGTAATCACTGAAGGAAATGGTTATGTTCCAAAAATTAGCAATGAATTTAAGCCATTAGTTCCGGGTACTCCTATTGGAGGACTTGTTGTGAAAGGTGGGAAAAATCCTGGAGGACAGATGTTAGTGCAAACCACAACAAATGCACAAGGACAATATACTCTAACTGGATTACCTTTAAATACCGGTACAGATAGCTACTTTATATTTGTTGACATTCCTGGATTAGACACCAATGGTACGTATCATTTGGTTGTTGCAACTGGAAATACACAATTCAATAATTTAAATTTCTATGTGGATTCCGTTTACATTTATCCAAATAGTGTAACCTACGTGAAAGATGAATACATGCTCTTTGATAACAAAATATCTGTTTTCCCAAATCCTGCAAAAGAAACTGTTTCCATTCAATATGAATTAATTCAATCGGCGAATGTTCAAATAGAACTCTTTGATATCGTTGGGAATAAAATAGAAAGTGTTTTAAAAACTTCTTATCAAGAAAAAAATAAATACACTCACAAAATTAATACAAGGCAATTAGGTTCTGGTATATATTTAATCAAATTGAGAATCAATAATTCTGAAAATATGATTAAAGTAATCGTAACGGAGTAAAACATCAATTAGCAAAAAAGAGCCACTTACCATCAGGTAGATGGTTCTTTTTTTTTCAATAAACGGTTTCCGGAAAATTATGAAAAATCTTTTTGAAAGATGTTTTTTAGGCATTTATTGGTCTTATAATTTCCAACAAAAGCTTATTTGCCAGCTGTGTTTGTCTATAAAAAGCGATAAAATAAATACACGATAAGTGAAAAAAAGTTATATTTTTGTTAGCCTTTTGAATAAAAATAGGAATTCCACTTAAACTTCATTTTAAGATATATACATTAAAAAATCATCATGACTATTATTTTACAACTCAAAACATTTTTAGAAAAAAGTAAAACTTTGGCATTAGTATTAGCTTTTGCCTTAAGCCTAGTGATTAACCCTTTAAAAGCACAATCCTATTGCGAAGCCAATTTGTACACAACCGGCTGCACGGCTAGCGATATGATTTCCTATTTTGAGTTAAACACATTAATAAATAATAGTGGATCATCCTGCACTGCAACTGTTACACCTAATATTGGATTTAGTGATTTTACATCAATACCTACAACAACGTTAACACCGGGCCAGTTTTACCAAACCATTATTGGAAACGTTTATGGTTCGGCAGGCGTTAATATTTGGATTGATTATGATGATGATGGTAACTTTGTTTTATCAGAACAAATAGGCGATGCCAGCAACCTTCCTTCCAGCACCAATTATACAATGTCAGTTAGCGTTCCCTTAAATGCAGTCCCTGGTATTCATAGATTAAGGGCAAGATTAGTTTATAACATGAGTGGAAATGCAATTGATCCTTGTACACAATATACTTATGGAGAATGTGAAGATTATCAAGTTTACATTCAAGCATTACCTCCCTGCACAGGAACTCCCTTTGCGGGAAACGCAACTTCAACCACTACTTTAGTTTGTGGAAATACTTCCTTTAACCTTAATCTTTCAGGAAATACAATAGAATCAGGAATAGAATATCAATGGCAATCATCACCCAATGGTAGTACCTGGACTAATTTTGGTCCGATTCAAAATACCGGTTTACTTTCAATTCCCTCCATTACAGCAACAACTTACTACCAATGTGTCGCCACCTGTACAACATTTGCACAGTCGGCAACATCTACACCTATAGTTGTAAATCTAAATTCGTTCATTAACTGCTATTGTGTGCCTCAATCGATTGATTGCTCAAACGCAACTATTACGAATGTGACATTTGAAACAATTAACGATAATCCGGTTTGTGCTGCCAGTGGATACACTGATAATACGGGAACTATTCCATCAGTTTCTATAGGAGCTAACCAAACTTATACCCTGGCGATAAGCGCAAATTGTCCATTTGGAACCGGTGCTCCGGAAGTTTGGATCGACTACAATCAAAACGGTATTTTCGAACCTAGTGAATATTCAGCTCTTGGCGGTATTTCCAACGGAACAGTTATAGGAAATATTTCTGTTCCTTTTACTGCATTAGGTGGTAATACCAGAATGCGTTTAAAAATGCAATCATCTTCAGGGCCAACTTATAGTCAGGATCCTTGCACTGTAACAGAATTTTATGGACAGTTTTTAGATTATTTAATCACTATTATTCCTACTACTCCTTGCTCCGGTGCTCCAGGTATAGGGAATTCAATATCAACGGAATCAACTGT
>JANPOX010000587.1:0-13725 GCA_031428235.1 Bacteroidia bacterium
CAGAAGCCTTATATAACAGTTGATGCCTTGCATTTTTATACCAGTTACTATAAATAGATGGGTACGTTGTTGAGCTATTTGATGTTGTTCCAAAGCCAATCTGAATACTGTTTGGAGATACGCAGTTTCCTGAAGACGATAAGGCACAATTGGCAGGCGCCACTGCCCCAAAATTAAAATTAATTCTTGCTGTATCGGCAGGTGAACATGAACTACTGCTGCCGGGAGTCATTGTAAAATTGGTTTGAATAGTATTTATTGTAAATGTATTACTGTATTTACAATTACCATCACTAACCAAACTAGTGTAAGTTCCTGTAGCTAAGTTTGTGATTGAAAATGTTGTTGAACTTGTAGTTGAATTTGAAATAATACCACTTGATCCTTGCACTGTGAAATTATAGGGTGCAGAATTGATAGGATTAAGATTAATAACAGCGGATCCATTTGTATTACCAGTACATACATTTTTTATATTGCTGCTGTAAACATATCCGCCTGCAACCTGATTTAAAATATAATTAATAGAATCTCTGCAATTTCCTGCGTTTGTATATACTACAGTATAAGGAGAGCCATTGATCGGAGTATTAACGTATAAGGTATCGTTTGTTCCAAAAGGAGCCGAAATTGGTGTGGAGCCTGAGTACCATTGGTAATTGGTTCCATTGCCTGTGGCGATAAAAGTGTTATTACCGCAATATGTTGCGGATTGCTGAGAATAAGAGGGAAGTGCGATAGGAACAGTAACTGTTGCGGAAGATTGCCCACAAGTTCCGGAACTGACATTTACGCTATAATTTCCTGGACTTAAATTAACAGCAGTCTGATTGTTACTAACGACACTTCCTGAACTGATACTGGTCCATGTATAAGAAATAGTACCATTTCCGCCATTCGTATTCACGGTTGCGGAACCTAAATTTCCACCTGAACAGGAACCTGTTGCTGACATGTTAGTGATAATAATGCTTGATGTTGAAATAGCTACTGTTTTTGTTTCCATACAACCATTACTTCCGGTTAATTGCACGGAGTAAATGTTTCCCATAGTTGGATTTGAAACTGATAAAGTATTTGTAGTTGCTCCGGAGATAGGATTATTTGAGGGATTTAACCATTGATAACCTGTATAACCCAAAGGTGCTATGAGCGAAGCAGTGGTTGATCCTGAACACATATTAGATGTAATGTAATCAGGTCCGCCACCACTACCTGTGGCTCCGCATTCCGCATCTACATAGGCATAACCCCAATGGCCTCCCTGAGAACATCCTGTAACCTCAAAGTTAACAGATACATTCGAACCCAATGGCAATGAAGATAAATCGATAGTATAGAGTCTCCATTTTCTGCACATGATATCATTAAAACCAAATGGGGAAGTGAAAATTGAATCTGATGCAAGAGGCGCGGTTACGTTAAAAGCCGCCGAGGAATTACAGCCTGTTAAAAGGGCGCCTGTACTTTCGTTTTTTACCTCAACTTTGAAATACGGAGATTCTTCTGCCGTATGTCCGCCATTATATAATACCAAAGCAAAGCTGTAGCTTAGTTTTTTATTGGTTGCAGAAGTAGTGGTAATATATTTTAATTTACAGGCTCTATAATTTGGATTTGCTCCATTCATTCTTACAGAAACTCCATCTAAACTAAAAGGACTTACTACAGGTATTTGAGAAATAGTATTTGTTCCAACAGTTTTACAGGCAATAGAATCATAACCAATACAATTTGGATATACAGGATTAGTTGCCGGAGTTGTCATTATTGTATGATAGTTTATTGTATTCACCAAACTAACATTATTACCAGCGCTATTTACAATGGTTGGTGATGTTTGGGTATAAGTTGGGAAGCCTGATCCGGCACTACCGGTAGAAACAGCTCCATAACTCCCTGTCCAACCAGTAAAGTTATATTGTTCGAATCCCATATTAGGACAACCGGCACTGGCAGTTTTGTTCGGGTTTAAATAAATAACTGTTTCCTTAATTCCTCCACCGTTATTTTCATAGGGCAAATGAATATGTTTTTGTTTCGTTAAAGATTTTTTAGATGAAAAATCATTTTTTAAATAGTCTACGTAACCTTTGATTTCTGAAGCTTTCAGGCCTTTTGAAATACATTGTTCAATAGCTGCTTTTTCATCAAAATATAGATTTTGTTGCGAATTAACATTTTTGTTTTGAGTTGTTGCAAGCATTGTAAAACAACAAAACACAGTACATAAAAAGAGTTTTCTCATAAATTGAATTTTAGTATTTATTATTAAATGTAATAAAAAAGTCCTTACGAATAACGTAAGGACTTTTTGATGTTTGAAATTAATAGTCTTATTCCAGGATCAGTTTAAATAGTTTTGTTCCTTCATCTGTGCTAACCTTTGCATAATAAACACCTCTACTATATTTGGTTAAATCAAAAGTCATCTCATTAATATTTCTCCCTGTTTCTGTTTTAATCGTCTGCCCGAGAGTATTAAAAATAATGACATCAAATTTATCTGTAGGTGTCGTATTTGAAATAGTGAAGAAACCCTTACTTGGATTTGGGTAAAGACTCAAATTGCTACCGTCAGATTGTATTGATGATAGGCTTGTTCCAAAGCTAATGCATGTTGTTGCTGTTGCCGAACAACCATTGTTGTCTGTAATTTGAGCAGTATAACATCCAACAGCTAAATTTGAAATAGAAGGTGTAGTTTGTGAACCTGGGATCCAGATATATGAATAACCCGGAGTACCTCCACTTACAAAAACATTTGCTGCACCGTCAGTACAACTTGAACAACTAGCATTGGTATTAGATATTACGGCAGTCAATGGAGCAGGATCCGTAACAGCTATACTTGTTCCACCAACACATCCGTTTGCATCATTAACAGTAATAATATAATTTGTTGCACTACCGCAAACAGAGTAACAAGGTAAAGAGTTGCAACTTGTTGCTCCAGTTACATTGTAAAAATATGGAGCAGAGCCACCAGTGATTGAAGCATCAATAATTCCGTTACATGCACCCGAACAGGTTGGAATAGTAGATGTTGCTACTATTGATGGGTTAGAATTAACATTAATAGTAAACGTTTGAGGATTACTCACACAACTTCCGTTACTACCAGTCACAGTATAAATAGTTGTAGAAGTAGGAGTTAAATTACTTCCAGTTCCTGAACCGGTTGGAGACCATGTGTATGTTGATGCTCCTGTTACAGCAACAAACACAGACGTCCCATTACAAATAGTTGTATTTGTAACGGAAGATGATACGGTTGGCGTATTAGTAACATTGATTGTAATTGTTTTTGATGAGCTACAGCTACCATTAACTCCGGTAACAGTATAGGTAGTTGTACCTGTAGGATTAACATTTATAACAGGGATTGTTTGTCCTCCGGGAGCCCATGTAAAACTTGAAGCTCCACTGGCGTTTAATGTTGCTGTTTGACCTGCGCAAATTGTTGTTGAAGAAGCGGTAATAACAACAGTTGGTGTTGTAATCACATTAATTGTAAAGGTTTTAGGAGCGCTCGCACAACTTCCATTGCTTCCTGTCACAGTATAAACTGTGGTAGAAGATGGAGTTAATGTACTAGTATTTCCTGAACCATTTGGTAACCATGAGTATGTAGTTGCTCCTGTTACACTAACGATTACCGCTGTACCGCTGCAAACAGAAGTATTTGTAATAGATGCTACAACAGTAGGCGTCGCTGTAACATTAATAGTAATTGTTTTTGTTGAACTACAGCTTCCGTTAAATCCAGTAACAGTATATGAAGTGGTACCTGTAGGATTAACAGTTATGCCAGGTGTTGTTTGTCCTCCAGGAGCCCAAGAAAAACTTGAAGCACCACTAGCGTTTAACGTACTTGTTTGTCCCGCACATATTGTTGATGAAGAAGCGGTAATACCAATAGTTGGAGTTGTAGTAACGTTAATCGTAAAGTTGATCGGAGTACCCACGCAGCTTCCGTTACTTCCTGTCACCGTATAAACGGTGGTAGAAGTGGGAGTTAAGGTACTTGTATTTCCTGAACCATTTGGTAACCACGTATATGTAGAAGCGCCTGTTACACTAACGATTACCGGAGTGCCGCTACAAATTGTTGTATTTGTCATTGAAGAAGATACTGTTGGTGTAGTAGTAACATTAATAGTAATTGTTTTTGAAGAACTACAACTACCGTTTGCGCCTGTTACTGTATAAGTAGTTGGACCTGTAGGATTAGCAGTAATTACCGTTGTTGTTTGTCCGCCTGGCGCCCATGAAAAAGTTGAAGCACCACTGGCAGTTAATGTCACTGTTTGCCCCGCACAAATAGTTGATGCAGAAACAGTAATGTTAACAGTTGGTGTTGTTATAACTGTTATGGTTGCAGAGTTTGAGGCAGAACAACCATTTACTGTATTAGTCACTGTCACACTAAAATTACTCGTGATAGTTGGTGTAACTGAAATACTTGCTGTACTTGCAGAATTACTCCATAATATAGAATTTGAACTAGAGGTTGTTACTAATAGGGTTTGAGAATTTCCTGAACAAACAGAACTACTTAATGGTGATAATGTAAAAGTGGGTGCAACAGTATTTTGTGAAACACTCACAGATCCATTGGTACTACAGCCATTGGCACTATTTGTAACTGTATAGTTATATGAACCGGTTTTATTAACAACGATTGTGCCTGTTGCAGCTCCAGATAAAATACCTGTGCCTGACCAGTTATAATTTACCGGAGATGCAGATGTTGATGCAAAAACGTTTACCGTTGGTGATGAGCAGGTTAATGTTCCTGATGCAGAAGACGTAACTACAGGTGATGTAGTATTCTGCGTCACAGTGCGTATTCCTGTAGAGATACATCCGTTGGATGTATTAGTGACAGTATAATTATATGTGCCTGGTTGATTTACAATTACCGTAGCTGTTGTAGCCCCCGAAACAATTCCTGGTCCTACCCATGCAAAAGAAACAGGAGTTGACGTAGTGGTAGCAGTAGCGCTAACAGTAAATACAGAGCAAGTTAAGGTTCCGGATGTAGAACCGGTAACAACCGGGGCAACGGTATTTTGATTAACAACAACTGTTAGAGTTGATGAACAGGAAGAAGCAGTATTCACAACTACGACAGTATATTGTCCGCCTGCATTTACAGTAGCTGATGCGGTTGTTGCTCCTGAAACAATACCTGGTCCAGACCAGTTATAAGAAACAGGGCTCGACGTTGTAGAAGCGATAGCTTGTGCAGTTAAGGAGGAACAAGTCAGCGTATTTGTTACTGACGTACTTACTTGAGGTAAACCTGATCCGGATGTAACCTGTGTTGTTGAAGAAGCAACGCAACCATTAGCTGGATTAGTAACTGTTAAGGTATAAATATTTGCTGACGAGGCCGTGGCAGTATAGGAATTTGCTCCGCCCGATACTCCACCAGTCCAAACAGGTGTACAGCTCGAAGGAACAGCAGTTCCGGTTAGTGTTACACTAGGTGAAGCGCAAGTAATTGTTTGTGAGGCACTGGTCGACACAGTAGGCGTAGAAATATTCTGAGTGATGTTTTGGCTTCCAGTAGTTTTACAACCGTTAGAAGTGTTAGTAACAGTATAATTAAAAGTACCTGGTTGGTTTACAGTAATTGTCCCTGTTGTTGAACCAGATAAAATTCCGGTGCCTGACCAGCTGTAAGAAACAGGCGTCGCACTGGTGGTTGCTTTTGCAGAAGCTGTAAGAGTAAAACAGGTTAAGGTGCCGGTTGTTGTTCCTACTACCGAAGGTGCAATAGTATTTTGTGATACAGATGTAGTTGTTGAATAGGTACAGTTGGTTATGGGATTTATAACTGTTAATGTATAAATACCAGGTCCTGTGCCACTAGTATTTTGAGTAACACTATTTGTTACAGTTGCTCCAGCAGGAGCAGTCCAAACATAATTCATGCCGGCTAATGTTGAATTTAATCCTACCGTAATTGTAGAACAAGTAAGCGTTCCAGTGGTTGATGCGGTAGTTGTAGGAAGTGAGTTAACTGTTACTGTTACTGTTTTAATGGCACTGGTACATCCGGAAGTGCTTCCTGTAATGGAATAAACTGTAGTTGCAGTAGGACTTAAAACACTTACGGTTCCTGTTCCTGTTGGAAGCCATGTATAAGTTGTAGCTCCGGTTACGCTTAATGTTGCAGAACTATTTAGGCATATAGAAGTAGCAGTAAAACTTGGGGAAACGGTAGGTGTGGCTGTAACTGTAATTGTCCGTGTTGTGGTTGAAGTCACTGTTCCGCTAGTAACGGTTAGAGTAACAGTTTTGACGCCGGCTGTGGAATAAGTTACTGCTGTATTTTGTAGTGTTGATGTTGATGGAGCACCACCAGCCATTGTCCATAACCAGGATGTTGGATTACCGCTTGAAGCGTCATTTAAGGCGATAGAAGTGCCGGTACATCCGGTTGTTGCAGAACTGATTGCAGCTGTTGGAGAACTTGAAGTAACTCCGGTAATATTTACCTGATCAATATATAATGCATCACCGTAATGAGATCGATTAATAAAGGAAACCATAACATTACTTTGTCCTACATAAGGTGTTAAGCTTATTGAGTCCTTGACCCATTGAGCAGAAGTTGGAACAAAAAGAGTAGTCCCGTTTCCGCTACCCGTAGCTATTTGCGACCCACCTTTATATAAAGCTTGCGTGGATGTAGAATTGCAATCTGTACTCACCCTGATTTCTAATGAATCTATATTAGGTGCCCCAAAAGTTTGTCCATAAGCTCTATAAAAGGTCATTTTTGCAGTTGTGAATCCGGAAAGATTAACAAATGTTTTTAAAGCATCCCTCGTTCCTGTGACATCAGTATTAAAATTATCAAATACTGCACTATTGGTTGTTGTTAATGCTCCTGCATTTAAAGCTTTTGCCCATTTAATATTGTCATTCCCCGAATCATCCGAGTACCAGTTCGTTGGTAAAAAGGAGCCTTGAAAATCCTGAACTAAAGGCAGCGAGGAAACGTTAGCGACATTTATGTAACCTACAACAGAATAAGTACTGCTTCCATTTAAATTTGTGGCAATCAATTGAACAGAGTATGTGCCGGCCGTATTATAAGTTACAGTTGGATTCTGTGCAGTTGAAACGGATGGTGTTCCACCTGCAAAAGTCCATGACCATGAACTTGGGTTTCCTGTACTTTGATCTGTAAATGCAACCGTTTGGGTTGGGCAGACAGTTGTTCTATTGGCAGTAAAGCTGGCAGAAGGAGCCCCTATGGCGCAATTACTGGAAGTCAAAGCTGTCATCATAGTTTGAGAACAGATTATCCCACTTAAATTTCTTGCCATTACTGCGTTACCACCGGCTAAATCATTGGTACTTAAAGTCCGTTTAGTTTGACCGTTAGAAATAGAAAAATTCATAATTTCCGCTGTATTGATAACGTGTCCTAATTGATGGCCGTGCCCTAATTCATGAGCTGCAACAGATTCAAAGTCATATTGAGCAAAAGCCGGAGCAGCTGGTCCGTAATTCCAGTTTGTACCATCATCAAACACAATGTCTAATTCATTAACAAACCAGTTTTGAGTTGGATTTGTTCCACAGCCACTCCATCGACTACTGCACCTTCCTAAAACTCCTGATGGTAATTCAGTACCAACATCAAATCGGATCACGTTTACTCCATCGTTTGCAATTGTATTTACAGTTGTAGTTGCTCCGGCTGACCAATTAATATAAGTCCCACATCTCCATGATTGAAATGCTCTTAAAAAAGAAGCTTTTGCTGAAGCGTTTGAATCGAATCCAGTATACATTTGCCAAACGTAGCCGCCCAATTGCTTGCTAACATGTCGGGTATTATATATTGTTGCGGGAGCTGTTGAACTATATACGTTCATCTGCGCATGAGAAATTGTTAAAGTCGCAGTACTGGTTGATTTAACACCAGCAACATCTACTCTGATAACTCCGGTGCCTGGTGTGGAGTTCACCGTGCTAGCTCCTGTTGTAGTTACTTTTACCTGAATCTGAGTATCACTCCATAAAACATAAGAGGTTGCATCGGGAGTACAGAACGTTGCCCCACCATCATCTGCTCTTTTAAATTCAACAAATGAGGTGCCTCTCGTTGTACCAAATCCTGAGCCATTAATAGTTAATACTGAAAAAGTTCCTGCAGTAATAGTGGTTGGGGAAAAATTTAAGATTGCCGCAGGTGCAGTGGTTTTATTTGCACTTGAAGCAGAGCTAAAAACATTCGTATTATTTATCGTTAAATATGTTGAGCCTGTAAATTGTTGAATTTCTCCATAAATAGAGGTAGATATATTCGTGTATTTTTCAAATGGTTCATCCGCAGTATTCTCCTGAATATTATAGTTAATAAAACCCTGGGAACTCGCATATGCTTCAAAAACCTGTTCACCAAATTGACTTGGCATTTGTTTTTGATTTAAAGTAAAGATACCAACATTTCCAATCGATAACCCCAAAGATGGTTCTACGATTTCTCTATCATTTCCAACTATACCACCCTCCGTAATTACTTCTATATACGATGGAGATGTGTTTTTAAAAGCTTTATATACTTCAATTAAATTAGAGGTATAGATATTTTCATGACCAGGATCCCAAAAGCATTTTTGGTCAATCACTTTGCCTTCAATTATTGTTGAGGACTGTGCAACTCTTTGATTCAGTGAAACAGGGCTTAACATACACTGAGCTGAACTTTGCGAATAAATAAAGCATAAAGAACTAAATAGGAGTAAAATTTTTTTCATGGACGTTATATAATTATGTATTGTAAATATAATTAATTGGATACTAAACAATTCAAACTCCAGATAAAATACCAAAATTTTAACAAATCAGTGTATAAACATTAAAGTGTTTATTTCTATACAATTTCCAGAGGTATTAATGGTTCAAAATAAGTAAATTTACTTTAAATCAAATTTCAGAATATGGCAAAGAAACTCGTTTCGCAAAGCACCGAAAAAAAAATATTTGTTCTTGACACTTCAGTCATTATTTATGATCACACAGCCATAAAGAACTTTAAAGAGCATGATGTTGTAATTCCTATTACCGTTTTAGAAGAGCTCGATAATTTTAAAAAAGGAAATGATACAAAAAACTTCGCAGCAAGAGAATTTACACGATATGTAGATAATATGTCGGGAGATAATTCTCTACAGGAATGGACATCCATTAATGGAAAATCGCACGGGAAATTTAAAATTGAAATGCATAATTCGTCGCAAATTGATGCGGAAAAAATTTTCCAGGAACGTAAAGGAGACCACCGTATTTTAAACGCCGCGTTATACACTGCTGAAACCAATCCGGATAGAAAAGTAATATTAGTTACTAAGGATATTAACCTGCGTATTAAAGCAAAATCCCTCAACCTGCACGCAGAGGATTACACTACAGGAAAAATTTTAACCATTGATGAACTCTATACTGGAAACACCTTGATGGACAAGGTAAATCCCACACTGATAAACCAGATCTATGAGAAGGGATCATGTTTAGGAAAAGATATTCTTAAAAAAGAAACACCTGAAGCGAATCATTACTATGTTTTAAAAAATGGAAATGCATCTGTTTTGGCTCGTTACGAAGAGTCTTCTAAAGCGTTGAAACGTGTAACTAAAACTTCTTCATACGGCATCATACCAAAAAACGCCGAGCAATCATTTGCATTGGATGCGATCATGAATCCTGATATTCGTCTTGTAAGTATCCAGGGGGTTGCAGGTACAGGAAAAACATTATTGTCTCTGGCCGGTGCATTAGAGCAACGTCGTAATTATCATCAGATTTATTTAGCACGCCCGATTGTTCCTTTAAGTAATAAAGATATTGGTTATTTGCCGGGGGATGTGAATTCTAAATTAAATCCTTACATGGAACCACTATGGGATAATTTAAAATTTATTAAGAGTCAATTTTCTGAAAAGGATAAGGAGTTTAAAGCGATCAGTGAAATGATTGAAAACGAAAAAATTGTGATTTGTCCTTTAGCGTTTATTCGTGGCAGAAGTTTAAGTAATATGTTCTTCATTGTGGATGAGGCTCAAAACTTAACGCCACATGAAGTAAAAACTATTATTACCCGTGCAGGTGAAAACACAAAAATTATTTTCACTGGTGATATATATCAAATTGACACGCCTTATTTGGATGCGCAAAGTAACGGTTTAAGTTATTTGATTGATAAAGTAAAAGGCCAGCCTTTATACGCACATATTACATTACAAAAAGGTGAACGTAGCGAATTGGCTAATTTGGCTAATGATTTGTTATAATAGTTTATTCTAGTAAGTTTAAAAAGTCAAAAAAGTCATGCTGAATTTATTTCAGCATCTCTGAAATGGCTGATTTTACTATCGGAGAGATTCTGAAACAAGTTCAGAATGACCGTAAAATTGACTTTTAATATAGTCTCTTTTAATATAAAAATTACATCCCCGGAAGCATCCCACTTGCTACCGTCTTCATTTCATTGTCGTTTAATTCGTTGGCTTTTGCAATGGCTTTGTTTAAAGTCACCGTCAATTGTTCTTCCAGTTCTTCAGTATTACCATGTTGTAAACCAGGAGCGATAGTTAAAGATTTAATTTCACGGTTTCCTGTAATCGCAATTTTAATATCACCACCGGCACCTTCAATATTAAGAATGGTGTTATCTAATTTTAATTTAATTTCATCAGCTTTTTGCTTCATTTCCTGAAGTTTGCCCATCATGTCTCCTAATTTTCCTAACATAATATGTTGTTTTAGTTGTCCCGCAGATCTCGCAGAGATTCGCAGATTTAAAGTTAAGGAATTTAGGAATTATTTTTTGATTATATAAAATACATCTGCGCTAATTTGCGCTATCTGAGGGAAACCATTACTTCAGTATCCTGAATTCATTCGGTAAATAGTTATTCAACCTATTTCCTAAGTGTTTGATCCATCCAATTCCAAAGCCATTAAAAGTCAATAAGTTCCATCCTTTAATTCCTTCTATAGTCATAAGAGTTTTCTTAAAAAAATGTAAGCCTTGTTCCCGGTTACAAATAATTGATTGAATACTTTTTGACCTATGTATACTGAGAGCTATATCATGGTGCGGTATAACTTCATTTTTAATAAGGCTGCCAATAGTAGTCCCTACTTTTTTATAATAAAGTTGAGGATATTTATTTATAAAGTTGATCACTGTCTGATTAGTGAGCAAATAATCATCTTTAAATTTAGTGATCACATGTTCATCAAGGTTGTGAATCCACCCAATAAATTCTTCTTTTTCTTTAGGCTTAATAATTGAAAAATTTTCGTACTTCGATTTTCTAACCTGTCGGTGATTATCAGTAGCTCCCGGTTTTCTTAAAACAGTGCAGAAAAAACCTTCTGTTTGTGTTTTGTCGGGATAAAACCTATAGCCAAATGCATTATGTTTATCACTGGAAGTTTCAACAATGCCCCAGCTTTTTTCAATTGGTATTTGTATGCTCATTAATCCAAATTCAGAAATCAACCAGTCGGAAATTTCTTCATTTTCAGCTATTGAATAAGAACAGGTAGAATACACTAATGTTCCTCCTTGCTTTAATGAACCAATAATATCCGATAAAATTCTTTTTTGTCGTTGGCTACATAAATTCACATTATCGAGACTCCATTCATCTATCGCATCATGTTGCTTTCTAAATAATCCTGAACCGCTGCAAGGTGCGTCCACTAAAATGATATCAAAGGCGTCCTGTATTTCTGAATAGGAGCTGGGATCATTATTGGTAACAACTACGTTACAAGTTCCCCATTTGCTAAGATTTTGAGCTAATACCTCCGCACGCTGTTTCACTACTTCATTTGCCACCAAGGCACTTTCACTATTTAGCATTGAATTAAGTAGCGTGCTTTTCCCTCCGGGTGAGGCGCATACATCAAAAGCTAAAAGCGTTTCGTTAAAATCAACGCAGCTCGATAGCGCGTGTTCAATAAACATGGAACCTGCCTCCTGCACATAATAGCAGCCGGCCTGGAATAAAAGATCATGGGTGAAATTTGGACGCTCCTCTAAATAGAAACCATATTGGTTCCACGGTACAGGTTTATCCAGCGTAAATTCAAATTGCGTTTGTTTAAAGGGATTAATACGTATGCTGGTAGGTGACTTCGTTTGATGAGCATCAATAAATGCCTGTTCATCAAAACCGTGGCAACAGGAAACAGATTGTATAAATTCAGCAGGTAATTGTAACGTCATGGTTGATCAAAGATAAAGAAATGATAAGCTATGTCAAAGAAATTATCAAAAAGAATAACCTGCACCAATACCAATAAATGGTAACACAGAGGGCGCAGGCCAATATAATTTTGTAAACTCATAAACCTTAAAAAGAGGTGTTGCCATAATTCTTAAAAATAAGCCTTTTGTAGTTTTTTGAAATTTATACCCTAAACGTAAACTTCCATATAATACTTTGTTAGATTTTTTCGTTTCGTTTTCAAAACCTGATTGAATTAAGCCATCTGAGTATGCTACACCAATGCCCCCAATGAAATGATTTTTCATATAGAGTTTACTGTTCCAATCCAAAGCAAGAGAAGAACCAAAAACAGGATTAGAGTTATATCTGGAAAAGGTCGGGACATATCCTATGCCGAAATCGGTGCTATAAAAACTCGTCTTATTTTTTTTAATAATTCTGTCGTAATGCACGCTTAATACATTACAACTTGATCCTGCAAATTCAATAGACAATGAATTTTTACAAATCGGAATTGTATCAGCTAAATGTTGTGCATGTAGGAAGTTTGTAAAAATTATTACAACAAATATTAATAGATTCTTCATTTTAAGAATACGTAAAATTAGCCTATTTATTGTTTATTTTTGTTTATGCCTGAAATAAAGTCCCCGTTAAAAATAACAGACCCTCATCTTGCATTAATGAAACTGCAAAGCTGGTGTGCTTACCAGGAGCGTTGCCAGCATGATGTAAGGAATAAATTATATGAGATAGGGATGTGGCAGGAAGCTGTTGAGAACATCATTGTAAAATTGATTGAAGATAATTTTTTAAATGAAGAGCGTTTTACCTTGGCTTTTGCCCGTGGAAAATTTAATATTAAAAAATGGGGAAGGATTAAAATAAAGCAGGAACTCAAACAAAAACGGGTAAGTGATTATTGTCTTAAAAAAGCGCTTCAGCAAATTGATGAAACAGAATATATGCTGACTTTAAAAAAAATAATAGATAATAAACGCAGACTGATCAATGAAAAAAGCCCAATTAAATTACAATACAAATTAATGAACTATGCTTTATCCAAAGGTTATGAAAAAGATTTAGTGTTTGATGTACTGAATAATAAAGAAAAGTGAAGTAGATATTTGAATGAATTCAGAGATGCTGAATCAAGTTCAACATGACTATACAAACAACTCACTGGCAATTTTATCCGCTAGTAATTTTCCTTTTTCTGTCAGTGTATAAATGGTGCCTTTTACTAAAACACTTTCCTGTTTGATGAATGTTTCAACCTGGTTTAAGAAAGATTTCACGAAATCACTATTAAAGTTTGACTTCAAATAATTTAAATCGATTCCCCAAATGGTTCGCATGGAAGTGAGCACATATTCATTGAAACGTTCTTTCTCTGTCAAAATCTCTTTTTCAAAATAGGCTTCTTTTTTTTCAGAAACTTGCTTTATATATA
>JANPOX010000588.1:0-4797 GCA_031428235.1 Bacteroidia bacterium
TCAAAACCGGAACCCTTTTATTTTGCAAGGAGGTGATGATCTGCTCCGCATTTTATTATTTTGGTCATTATTTTTACCCTGGGGAGAACGTTACTCCATAAAACAAAAATCTAATTACCCGCAGCAGTATTTTTCATGGTCAGCCATTGGATACCTGCTTTTAGTTTGCTCTGTTTTCTTTTTTTCGGCCATGCTTAAAACATCGCCTGAATGGAGATCAGAAGGAACTGCTTTATATTACGCCTTAAGTCTCGATCAATTACGGTTGCCCTTAGGAAGTTTGATTTATCAGTTTCCTATGCTTTTAAAAATCCTGACTCACACCGTATTTTGTATTGAATTAATTGCGCCTTTCTTAATCCTCTTACCCTTTGTTTCAAATAAAATCAGACTCGCCGGATTAATCGCTTATGCATTTCTATACATTGGCATTGGCAGCACCCTTTACGTTGGTTTGTTTTATATTATCGGTTTGGTTTCTTTGCTTGGACTCTTACCTTCTTTTGTGATGGATAAATTTGAAGTCAGGTTTTACAGAAACAAAACGCTTTTTGAAAATACGAAGGAAGAAAATTTCCAACCACCCTTTTATTTGACTCTCTTAAAATACCTGAAAAATTATTTTCTGATAGCGGTGACTATCTTTTGCCTGATGATGAATCTTGGAAGCGTTAGGAAATTTCCTTACACTCTTGATCCTTCGGTGATAGCCTACGGCAAAGCATTGAGACTGGAACAAAACTGGGGCATGTTTTCCCCTACTATTTTAAAAGACGACGGATGGTTTGTGTATAGTGCATTCAGGAGTAAAGGCCATTACATTGATATTAAACATAACCTGGATTCAGTATCATTTAAAAAACCTGAAAATGGTGTTACTGAATTTGAAAGTGACCGTTGGCGTAAGTTCCATGAAAATTATACCTTTAATAATAATAATTACATGAGGCCTTTCTATTGCAACTATTTATTAAAGAAGTGGAATAAAGAACATCACGACAAGCACATTGAGGACCTCACTATTTTTTTTATGAAAGAAACAACACTTCCGGATTATAAAGTGAAACCGATTGAAAAGTCTGTTTTGTGTAATTGCATTAATAATTAAGTATGGAACTGAAAACCATCTTAAAATACATAAACCACCGTCTCACGTCTTACACCGAGCATGATCTGCATTCGCCATTTCTGTATAATTTTTACATGGAGCTCATAAAAAACGAATTACCTTTTGGTGATTTTGAAGAGATGAACCAGGTAAGAAAAGAACTTTTAAAAGATACAACGGTTATTGAGTACACAGACCTTGGTGCGGGCTCTAAAAGATTAAAATCCCATACACGCATTGTAAAACAAATAGCCAGACATGGTATTGCACAAAAAAAGCAGGCCGAGTTTTTATACCGTCTTATCAATAAATTTAATCCACAAACTATTGTTGAGCTAGGAACATCCATTGGTTTAAGCACACTCTATTTATCAAAAGCCGCTCCCCGCTCCGACATTTATACCATTGAAGGTTGTCCTGATCTGGTCGAGTTCTCCAATAAATTATTTCATAAACAAAAAGCGCATAACATACAAACCATTATCGGAAATTTTGATACGGCTTTTCCGAAACTTCTTAAAAGTATCAACAGTCTTGATCTTTTATACATCGATGGCAACCATGCCTATGAACCAACCATGCGTTATTTTAAAATGGCATTAGAGAAAAAAAATGCCAACAGTATTTTTGTATTTGATGATATTTACTGGAGTGATGGTATGAAGCAAGCCTGGAAAGAAATTTGCGCGCATCCGGAAGTTACTCTAAGCCTTGACCTTTTTTATTTTGGGATTGTGTTTTTTAGAACAGAGCAAAAGAATAAGGAACATTTTGTGCTAAAGTTTTAAGCTCAGTGTTCTGCTACCCTTATCACCACATTGCCAGTCTTTTGTCCGGATTCAACATAGTGGTATGCTTCAACGATCTGCTCTAATGTATATTCCCTATCAATTACCGGTTTGTAAAATCCTTTTTCAGCCAGTTCTTTAAAAAAGATGACATCCTGCTTATTAATCGTTGGTATTGGAAATAAAACTTTTTTACCGCCAATCAATGGAGTAAATAATGCGAAGAATATATTCTCAGCATTCTTCCCCAACTCTGTAGAAATGTAAATACCTTTTTTACAAAGCAGCGATTTACATTTTCCAAATGAACTTTTACCAACCGCATCAAATATGAAATCGTATTTAAGGTTTGTATCGGTAAAATCCTGAGTCTCATAATCAATCACTATATCAGCCCCCAGAGATTTAACAAGGCTTACATTTTTACTATTACAAATTGCTGTTACGTGTACACTAAAATATTTCAGAAGCTGAACAGCCGCAGAACCGATGGCGCCTGTTGCACCATAAACCATTGCATTTTGGCCGGCCTTAATTTTACTGGCCTTTATATTATTTAAAGCGTAATGAGCACCTTCGGTCAATGGAGCAGCTTCATAAAAATTTAAATTAGTAGGCATCGTAGTGATCGCGTCTTCCTCTGCTATCGTTAAATATTCTCCGTGGCCTCCGCAGGTTTTATCATTGTATCCGAAAACCTGATCACCAGTTTTAAAACTTGTTACATTTATTCCGATGGCTTCAATGATGCCGGAAAATTCACTGCCTAAAATAGTGTGCTTGGGCCTAGGAAGCCCTGTCCAAAACCGCGAAATAAAATATTCTGCACTGCGGAAACCGGCGTCTGTTCGGTTCACCGTTGACGCTATTACTTTTATTAATACCTCGTTGTCCATCGGTTGTGGTTTTTTAACCTCTGCCAGTTGGGCAACTTCGGGCGGACCATATGTTTTGTAAACAATTGCTTTCATTTTAATTTAGATTTAAAGAACTCGCCTCATTAGCTAATCCGTTTTTTTTTGTTCACTTTCGATGATTATTTTTTGAAGACGTGAAAGCCTTGTTTTCTCTTGTTTGGCACTCATAATCCGATGTACCATTTGCTTTTTATAGGAAGGCGCTTGTCTGCTAAAAAACTCCCATGTTAATTTATTCTTTTTAAATAATTTCTCGTAAGCCGGGTCCAGCACAGTCTCCTCTTTTTCATAGGAATAGATTTTTGATTTATTATCCGTTCTTAAACTGAAGGCCTTTAATCCTTCCGCCATCATTAAACCCGCCTTAGTCAATTCTTCTACTTTCTTAATATTGATAGCACTCCAAATACTGGTGCTTCTCCTCGGGGTAAAACGAATGGAATAACTTTCTTCATCAATATTTCTTCTGATACCATCAATCCAGCCGAAACAAAGAGCTTCATCAACCGATTGCGGCCATGTTATGGAAGGTTTTTTCGTGCTCACTTTATAAAAACCAACCAATAGTTCGGTTTCTTTTTTATGATTTTTCTTTAACCATTTTCTGAAATCTAAAGGTGTTGGAAAAAATATGGGTGGCATTATTGTCGATTTGTATTTTGATGATGAAACTACACTTATTATTTATAAAATCCTTTATCTATAGATAAAAATATATGACCGTATATTTCCCTTTGGGAAGGTCATTTTATTCGCTTTCATAGATCTATTAAATTATTCCATGGTTCCATTGCATAAATGTAAAATTAACCATCTATTGAAAATGCAGTTTTAACGAAAACACCTTGTACAGTATGATTAGCTCCTTAACTTTAAGCTAAGCAAGCACATGAAAAATTATTTACTCGTTTTGTTCTTAATGGTTGAATTAGCACTTGGAGCACAACCCGGCTTTGTGTGGGCAAAACAATTGACCGGTTCAGGTGGATCTAAAAATGCAAGCGGCCTGGCTAGGGATACTAACGGTAATATCTATGTAGCCGGTTATTTTTCAGGGAGTATTGATTTTGATCCCGGTGCCTCTACCTACTCGCTCACTTCTGTTGACCAACAGGATGCCTTTATTGTTAAACTGGATTCCAATGGCGGTTTTATTTTCGCCAAGCAATTTGGCGGACTCTCCAACCAGGTGTTTAACGACATCATTTGCGAAAATGGCATGCTCCATTGTTACGGCGGTAATAGCGGGATAGGTGATTATGATCCGGGTGCAGGAGTCAACAACCTTGGTAGTTCGGGTTCCGGCGGCTTCGTTTTATGTAAACTGGATACAGATGGCAATCTCCAATGGGCCAGGCAACTCAATGGAGGCATCGATGAAAACAATATCATGTCATTGTCACAGAATTCCACATTTTTTGTCGGATCATCCGGCGACGTATATATGACAAGCATTTTCACAGGAGCAATGGACTTTGATCCCTCCTCTAATTCTTACTATTTAACAGCGCCGGATCAGAAAGATGCTTTTATCTGCAAACTAAATTCTTCAGGCAATTTGGTTTGGGCAAATATATTGGATGATGTTCACCCCATGAAAGGACTAATAAACACGAGCGGACAAATTATGATCGCTGGTTACTTTACGGAAACATCCGATTTTGATCCGGGACCGGGAACACATACCATCACACCACCTGCCTCTACGAATGCATTTATCCTGAATTTAGACACAGCCGGAAATTTTATAAAAGTGGATCAATTGGGTGGAGGCTATGCCATTCCATGGGACATGGTGAGCGACGCGCAAAATAACATTTACATTTCCGGTACATTTGCCGATACCGTGGACTTTGATCCGGGTCCGGGAATTACCCAGTTGATTTCAGGAATCGACCCGTCAGGACCGGGTAAGATGACTTCTAATGCTTTTTTCTGTAAACTGGACCCTAATAGCAACCTGATATTCGCTAAAAGTTTTTAC
>JANPOX010000589.1:0-5962 GCA_031428235.1 Bacteroidia bacterium
ATTGCTTTTATAGGAATTGGTATTTCACTGGTGCTTATTTATGAGAAGGAAGTGGTTGAATTAATCATTACTGAACTTAACAAGCATTTAAAAACGGAAGTCAGGATTGACCCAAAAAATATTAATCTCACTATCCTAAAATCATTTCCTGATTGTGCCATCGAGTTCAAGGAATTTACTGCCATGGATTCTAAAGAATTTCAATCAGATGACACCTTGCTTTACGCCAAGCGTTTATCGCTCGCTTTTAATATCAAAGATCTTTTTAATAAAAATTATACGATAAAAAAAATTGAACTGGAAAAAGCACGTTGTCATATAAAGGTTGATAAAAAAGGAAATGCAAATTACCTGGTGTGGAAATCAGAGGGAACAGAAACGAGTAATGACAGTTTAAAATTTGCGTTGGAGAAAATAAGCTTAACGGATGTGAACCTGATCTATAAGGATAGTAAACATAAAATAAAATTAAATACAGTTATTAAAGAACTTCATTTTAAAGGAAATTTCAACGCTGATAACTATACATTAAAGTCTAATGGCGAAGTTTTTGTGAATTTATTTCAGGTTGAAAAAGTAAAATACCTGAACAATAAAAATTTAAAATTCAACCTTGAGTTTGCAGTGAACGGTTCTACATACACGATCAAAAAATCTGAAACATCTATTAACACGACACAATTAGTAAGCAATGGCGCATTTGTAATTAAGGATAGTCTTCAATCACTAGATATTAATTTTAACGGAAAGAACTTAGATATTTCTACTACGCTTTCTTTATTGCCTGAAAAATTTCAGAATCAGATCAATGATTATGAAAGCGAAGGCGAATTTTATGCGTCTGGCGAATGTCATTATAAAAACGGACAACCGTTTATTCTGAAATCTGACTTTGGTATCAAAAAAGCAACTATTACGTATAAAAAACAGAGCGCAAAACTTGAGAATGTAAATGTGGTCGGCAGTATCGAGATCAATGAAAAACGGAGTTCTTTAAAATTGAAAAGTATTTCGGCTAACCTAAACAGTAATACGTTTTCTGGTAACGTAGAACTCTCACATTTTGAAGATCCTTATTTAAAATTAAACTTAGCGGTTAGTACGAAATTGGAAGAACTCATTGCTTTTTATCCAATTGACACTTTGCAGGAAGTAAGCGGTAATATTAAAGTAACAGCAGAAATTGAAGGACTGATCAGTGAAATGAAAGAAAGTGCTTACAGCCCAAAGATTTTAGCAAAAGGCAGTGCCGAAATTGCTGATTTGAAAGCCAGATTCAAACATTCCGAAAAAGTGATTAATATTCCGGAAGGTGAACTCCAGCTTAACAACAGGCACTTGAATGTTTATGGGTTAAAAATAATCAAAGGAAATTCAAATCTGATACTGGTTGGAGAGTTGCCTAATTTCCTGGGTTATTTGTTTGATCCTAAATTACCACTCACGGTTGTTGCGCAGGTAAACAGTGATAATATTGAAGTGGAGGATTTTATATTTGGTGCAGGTAAATCAAGCGATAATTCTTCTGTTACCATTGCGGATAACCTTGATTTTAATATTTCTGTGGATGTAAAACATTTATCTTTTGGAAAATTTTCAGCTGATAATCTTAAAGGAAATATGCTCCTGAAAAATAAAAAAGTGGCTTTAAAAGATCTGGTTTTAAATGTTACAGACGGAGAAATAAAATTAAATGCCTTTGCCGATGCAAGTGGCGAGAAAATTAAAGTCTCCGCGGATTGTGACTTGAATAAATTAAACATTCAAAAACTGTTTAGTCAGTTAAATAATTTGGGACAAACAACCATTATGGATCAAAATTTAAAAGGTTTTGTAACGGCAAGCGTTGACTTTGCAGGAACCTGGGATAAAAAATTAATTGCGGATTTGAATAGCCTCAATTTAACAAGCAGTTTATTAATAGAACGCGGAGAATTAATAGGCTTTAAACCATTGGAAAGTTTAGCCAAATATATTGATGTAAAGGAACTCCGCCATATTAAATTTTCTACGATGCAAAGTGCTGTCGAAATTAAAAACAGAATGATCACTATTCCCAGAACATCTATTAAATCAACGGCCATCAATATGGAATTATGGGGCAAACATTCTTTTGATAACGTCATCGATTATCACATCCAGTTATTATTAAGTGAGATCTTATCAAAACGGCCACGCAGTAATAAAACATTTGATGAAGAATTATCATTGGTTGAAAATGATCCTGAAAACAGGCGTTCTGTGTTTATTTTAATGACTGGCCCTATTGATAACCCCACCATTAAATATGACAAAAAAGGTGCTAAGGAAAAAATAAAAGAAGACATCAAACAGGAAAAACAAAACTTGAAGCAGTTATTAAAAGAAGAATTTGGATTCTTTAAGAAAGACAGTATTAAAATTAAAGAAGCCCAAAAAGCAAACCAAAAATTTCAAGTAGAAACGGGATCGGAGCCCAAGAAAAAAGAGAATTCTCTTCAGCCTAAGAAGAAAGACGAAGAAGACGATTTTTAATTGAATTCTACTAAATGCATAGGTGATTCATGTAATGTGAATCAGTATTCTGTGAAATATAAAATATTATATGTTGTTTTTTATAAGTAGTGGTTGATCACATCCTCTAATTTCGTTAAAAAAAGGATGACGAAAATATATGTAGCGGTATTGCCTCTCCTTATTTTATTTTGTTTCTCTTGCAGAAAAGAAATAGCGCTTACTCCTGGTTTTGAATTGTCAGCGACTTCCGAAAATAACAGTGTTGTTTTGAATTGGTCACCTGTTTTACTGAGTGGTTTCAAAAGTATCAATATCTATCGCTCTGTTTCTCCAATTCCTGATCCGTTATTTAATAAACCAATCGATGCGTCCTTATTAATAGGAACAGTTACGGATAAAACCAGTACCACTTTCAAAGACTCCAATTTGGTGCTTGGTTCAGGTGGAGTTGTCTATTATAAAATTGTGATGAATTTGACTGATCGTGTTATTCCATCCAATGAAGTTCAAACCTCCCTCGATGGTTTTTCAATAATCTATAATTCGAAGGGCTTTGCTAGCAATGCATTTATTACTCCATTTCCTGAAAAAAATATGTTGTACCTAGTAGATTACAATATAAGTACCATTAGCTTGGTGGATTACTCTCAAAAAAGGATTATAAAATCGGCTATTATTACTCAGAATATGAATAATATGTGTCCCGTAATTAATTCCGGGAACGCTGAATTATTTGTGAGAAATAATTTGAGCATTACATGTTATGATGGTTTAACACTAATGAGTAAATACGTTATTAATTTGACGGCTTATTCTCTTATTAATTTTAAGGTGAAAGATAATTATATGTATGTTTTATACATGAGCAGTTATAATACGGCTAAAATCCGAACCTATGATCTGAGTACACAACTAATGGTAGGTGAAAAGACAGTCTATACTTTCACTAATGGTGGGCCATACGGATGTAATCTGTATATAGGATCTCAAACAAATAAAATTCTTTTTAAGTATTATGAAGAGATATATAACCCTTTGGGATTTTACGTTATTAAAAGTGTATGTGTAAATTATAATATCGTCAATCACGTTGCAGCCGATAGTGCAATTATATCACATCCACTCTTAAACGCAGATTCCATAAGTAACAACAATAATTTTTATAATATTCAACTATCTCAAGATGGAAATTATTTAAGCTGTAATGAAAAGGGTGATATCCTTTCGCTTTCCGATAATAGTCTGCAAAGTGTAAAATCAGGATCTAATGTTAATCCAAGAATAGTGTACTCAAACACAGGAAACTATTTACTAGCAAAACCTGCTAATGTAATAAGTTCAAATTTAATTGATGTGTATTCTCTTCCAAATTTTAATTTGGTGATGAGTTTAAAGAGTCCAAATCCTCAATTAAATCAAAGTTCAAGCTCAATGCTTAAAGATGATATATTGGATAATGATTCGTTGGTTTCCTATAATTTAAAAAACACCTTCGCAAATAACCAAACAAAAAGTGTATTAACTGTTTTTTTCAAAAAGTTTGATTAGTATGTAATACCTCTTTCGGTTTTTGTCTTTGCCTCCTTTGTGAAACTTTTTTAATCATCAATGCACATTTGTATAACAATTGTTTTTAGACGCTTAAAATTTTATTTAAACCTTGGATTTTATATAACTATATATAGTATGACATCCTGTAATTTCGTTAAAAAAAGATGACGAAAATATATGTTGTAGTTTTTGCTCTTCTTATTTTGATAGGTTTTTCTTGTAAAAAAGAAACACCTACTCGCAGTTTCGAATTGTCAGCTACTACTAAAAATAACAATGTTTTTCTCAACTGGTCACCTGTTTTATTAAGTGGATTTAAGAGTATTAACGTCTACAGGTCAACTTCTCCAATACCTGATCCTCAATTTGACAGACCCATAGATGCCAATTTATTAATTGCTACTATTAGTGATAAAAACAAGATTTCTTTTTGTGACTCAAATGTTGTGAACCATAAGGGGTCAGTGCATTATAAAATTGTTTTAAACTTATCAAACCGTATAATTGCTTCCAATGAGGAACAAGTGAATTTTGAAGGTTTTTCGCTAACTCTACCTATTAAGGGTGGTTCTTACACATTCGTATGTCCTGAAAAAAACTTGTTGTATATGTTAAATGGAAACTCCGGCAAAATCTGTATCATAGATTATTTTCAAAAAAAAGTACTTACAATCGCCGATCTTCCCCCCCAAGGTTTGGGTTTTGCAGTAATGAATGCAGGAAAACCTGAACTGTTTATGAATAAATCAACTAAAATAATTTCATGTCACGATGGTTTAACTTTTGCGCCTAAATATAATGTCATTATTCCGTCGGGATATGTTAAGGATTATAAGGTGAAAGATAATTTTTTATATATTTTAAATATTGATAATTATGCAGGCAGCATCCGCACTTATGATCTAACAACTCAGACTTTGTTAAGTGATAAATTAATTTATCTTTCACCAGATATAATCAGTTCTAATTTGTACGTTACGGATTCGGATGAATTATTTGTGAAGTGCATTTGCCAGATTTATAATAGTCAAAATAACATTTATTTTTATAAAAGCATTTGCTTTAAATATAATTTACTTAATCATTTGCCTACTGATAGTGTGATTATTTCACACCCTTTGCTGAATTCCGACACATTGTCAATAAATAACTATCGTTATATAGAGCCTTCTCCGGACGGTAATTTTTTAACCTGCAACCAAAATGGTGACATTCTGGATATTTCAACTAGTAGCATTTATAACATAGGGTCTGCAAACAATACAAGTTCCAGTATAGTGTATTCAAAAACCGGAAATTATGTACTGGTAAAACCGGGTTATTTAAATAACACGGTTTCTCCTCCATTGCTCGATATATATTTACGTCAAGGTTTTAATTTTGTTAAAACTATTAAAAGCGCCAATCCCCAAATGATTCCGGGTACTGGTTCTTTATATGGTGATGATTTTATCGATAATGATACACTGATTTCTTACAACATAAAAAGTAAAAGCAGTAATCCACCGGTAAGCGTACTAACTGTATTTTTGAAAAAGTTTAATTAACAATAAAATATATTTTTATTTTTTAGTATCTGTCATAAATTCTGAAATTGCTTGTTTAATTTGAGGTCTTGTAAGAAATATGAATTTCTAAAAAACTAATGAAGAACTCTATTTAAATTATTAATCTGTAAAATTTACTACAGGATATGTTGTTTTATACAAGTGGTGTTTGAGATCATACTGTAATTTCGTTAAAAAAAAGATGACGAAAATATATGTAGTGGGTTTGTCTCTTCTTATTTTAATTTGTTTCTCTTGTAAAAAGGAAATGCCTGGGCCAAACTTTGAACTAACTGCAAGCCCTGAAAATAATACGGTTATACTGAACTGGCCGCCCGTTTTCCTTAGCGGTTTTAAAAGTATTAATG
>JANPOX010000590.1:0-7013 GCA_031428235.1 Bacteroidia bacterium
GCTTCGGGATATATACTTAAAGACAATGCTGTTGATGAAATTATGGATTGTGTCAATAGTGTTCTTAATGGCGAAAAATATATTGGAACAGCAATGTTACCTCATCACATTGAATTACATACTGAAGATAAAAAGAAGCAACAGCTCATTGACGGCCTAAAAACTTTGAGTCATGCTGAATTAAAGACCTTAAAACTAGTAAGCCAAAATAAAACCTCTAAAGAAATTTCGGAGTTGCTTTTTCTTTCAGAAAAAACAATTGAAAATTACCGATCCAGGGTTTGTCAAAAATTAGGATTGCCGCCCCGTAATAACAGCCTTGTTATATGGCTCAGTGAAAACAAAGAACTCTTATCATATATTAGCGAGTTTTAATAATAAAGGCTCCTTTATCAGGAGCCCTTATTATTAAATTTTGTACTTAGTTATTATAAAATCGCCCTGAACAATAAAAATAAGCCTCCTGATAAAATCATAGTCACCGGTAAAGTTAACACCCAGGCCAATAAAATATTAGTGATAGTTTTGCGTTGCAAATTCTTTAAGCCTTTTTTAGCGACCATGCTTCCCATAATACCAGAACTTAACATGTGAGTGGTGCTTACGGGAACTCCATATGCAGTTGCAACACCAATTCCCATGGCGGCAACAATTTCAGCAGAAGCACCTTGCGCATAACTCATGTGTTGTTTGCCGATCTTCTCTCCAATTGTTTTTACAATACGTTTCCAGCCTATCATTGTTCCTAATCCTAACGAAACAGAGATCATAATAATTACCCATGATGGCGCATATTCAACCAGCTTTTTAGCAGACTTTATTTCGTCCTTTAATCCGCGGATTTCTTTTAGTGATAGAGATAAATTACCGCCAGAAATTATTTTTTCTGTGCCCTTTGTAATTTTTATTACATCTTTTCTCAATTCAAAACGGCTACCCAAAGCCACATCCCCTGACCGCATTTTTCCGGCAGTTACTGAATTAAAATGTGTGGCATGGTTAAATATTTCTTTATAAAGTTTCAACTCCTTTCCTGAAAGGATAGTGGTATCAGCTTTTTTCATCATCACTTCAATATGATTAACGTTAGCATTTACACTTTGTAAGTTAACGCCATCATCTATAGAAAAATAACCCGGCATGATGGCTATCAAGATCATCATCACAAGACCCACTCCTTTTTGCCCATCGTTTTGTCCGTGAAAAAAACTTACTAATCCACAGGTAGTCCACAACATCATCCGAATCCAAATTGGAGGCATTTTACCGGGGATGGGTTCTTTGTAAATAATATCATTTTTAACAAATCGCTTAAAAACAAACATCATTATAATTGCTGCAGTGAAACCCGCTAACGGAGAAATTAGTAAAGCCAACCCTGTGTCTTTTGCTTTATCCCAGTTTACGGCACTTCCTCCTACATTATCCGGCAAGAAATAAAACGCTAAACCTATTCCGATGATAGAACCGATTAATGTGTGTGAACTGGAGGCTGGAAGTCCAAGAAACCAGGTTCCTAAATTCCAGATAATGGCAGATAAAAGTAGTGCCAGGATCATGGCAATACCATGGTAAACATTGGAATCAACCAAAACCTCGGCTGGTAATAAATTTACAATACCCATAGCTACAGCTATTCCGCCAGTCATTACACCTGTAAAGTTTAATATGCCACTATAAACAACAGCAACAGTCGGCTTCATGGAATTGGTATAAATCACAGTTGCTACTGCATTAGCTGTATCGTGAAATCCATTCACGAATTCGAAGGTGCAAGCCAATATTAGGCAGATAACTAAAAAGACGATTAACGAGGTTGCCATTTTTGTTTTTTTGTAAAAGTAAGGAGTTGTTTATAGTTCAATGTTAACTAAACGTTAAGTTAAAAATTTAATTGGCACTGAACCCTCATAAACGAACCTACCTGGAAATTATTTTTCTTGACCTTATCAGAGGTCCATTTTTCTGAGTGAACCCAACTTACGGTTAATTCAAAGTTTTTTACAGGCTGATACTCTATGCCGCCCTCAAACTCATTTACATTATAAGCTCTTGCGTCCAGTTCGAATTTTTTTCCACCTTCATATGTTGTATACCTGGCAAATGGAATTAAGATCTGCTTTTTTAATTTTATAAGATAGCTCAATGTCACATATCCGCCTTTCAGTTCTTTGGTTGAAATAGAGTCTAATAAAAAATCATACTGTGGGCCTTTTCCAATATTGTATTCTGCCTGGATCCCGAATGGTTTTGGATACAATACAAAGGTTCCGGCCATGCGCTCATCAAGGTATTCAAGTTTCTTGTTTTTTTTCACTCCTGTTGTTGTCTGATCCAATTTATACTGTCCGCTATACATTTGTACTCCCGGCTCAATGATCTGATTCCATAACTTAATAGGATAACTAAGTCTCGCAACCCAATGTGAATTATTGTTTATCTCCGGCTTATTTGCTGTCTGTCCATTATATAATCCAAAACCAAAAACCCCATAATCACCCGAACCTTTTAATCCATCATTTACTAGTGAACTATAGAGCTCTCGTACCTTTTTTGGTGCATAATAGAAAAATATCCCCAAATCACGTTCGTTTGCCACCGCACTATTTAGTGCGTCATTTCTATCCAACGGCAGTCTGTTTTGACTTGACTGCATGTTTTCGAAACCATATGGAATTTTACTTTGGCCAATTCTAAACCTGAATTCTCTTTTTTTATCAATCGACACATCAAAATAAGCATCTCTTATCTGGGCAAAATGCAAGGCAGTCGTTGATGCAGAAGATGCAAAATCCGGCTGGATATAAAAATAGACATGATCGTTTACCTGGCCGCTTAAAATTAAACGGTTACGCCTGATAAAGAATCCTCCTAAATTTCCAATAGACTTATCGCCCTGATCACTTTTAAGATCGGGGTTTGTTTCAAATAAACGGTTATACCGAACTTGAACATAGCCTCTTACTTGTATTTTATCATACCAGTTAACCTTTTTCTCTTCTGTAGTTACGCTTGGTGTGGGTGTGGATTTGCCTGATTTTAAAGCATTAAATTCTTGCTGTAAAAGCCTGAATTCCCTGATAAGGCTATCGTTTGAAATAGTTGCTTCCTGGGCATCAACAGTATGTGTAGATAAAACACCAAGCGAAAGTAAAATAAAAAGCTTTTTCATGTAAAATTAATATTATGTATCGCAAAATAAGCGAGACAATATTAGTTTTAGATAAACTGAATGTTACTAAATCGTTAAGAAAAATGAATCCGGAAATTAATAGCCAATAGTAGTAGCATTAACTGCTTTAAGAAAAGCAGCGGTTGTTAGCTTATTGTTTTTTATATGGAACATACTATAATAATTGAGTTTGGTTATATCCATAAATGGATATTTCTGTTTGGTTGTTTTATCAAAGTTTTCGTCTGCCACGTAAACAATAAACTGTTCGTGAATCCTATTTCGTTCCTCTTCCATTCTCCAGGTTCTTCTTTCAAAAGATGGTTTCAGTGTATTTGGAAAATCGTCATAAAGAGCCGGTCCCGCATAATTTATCTCGTCATCATGCCACACGCTATTAATAATAATAAAATCGCTTACCCCATGTTTTATACAAATCTCTTTACACTCTCTTACTGTTTTTCTAATTTCTTTAAGGGTATTTAAATGAACGTGGCCCCACATTTTTTCCTGACGATGGTAAGCAAGGCTTTTAGTAAAATTAATTTCTTTATATATGGTAAAAATTAAAATTATAGGAATAAATATGGTCATGATTTTCTTAAAATCCAGTGAAGAACCTATCATTAATAGTACCAGCAGGATTGGTACTCCTAAATACATGCGGCTGTATGAATAAAATGGCCAAACAATACCATCGCTTACTTTACTGGAAAAAAAAGAAACAAAAATGACCAGCAAAAAAACAAGAAACGAATAAAACAGATTTATATTTGACTTATATAAAAACAGGCCTACCACCATAAATAATATCAGTAATACAAAACACCTTTCTTCAATAAACAAACTAACATGCGCAAAACGCTGATCTAAATGAGTGATAGCTTCTGTAAAGTAGCTTAGGGAATAATGGTTATTGGCTGGATAAAAAACATAATTTAGATGTACTTTATAAAAATGATTCAACAAATAATCGACCGGTAAAGCCAATACTATTCCGATGAAAGAATGCATATAATATTTCCTGTCCCGGTAATTATTAAGAAACAAATAAAATAAAACAGGCCCGGTAACCACAACAGAATTTTGATTGACTAAAAAACCAACGTATGCCAAAAAAGTATTAATTAAAATAAAACGGTAGTCTTTTACATTAACCAAACTAATAACCATTAAAGAGGTAAAGAATAACCCCGTCACAAAACCCCTCGGAATTGAATTCATAATATCATACGCCACCGGCATACACATTAAAATACCCAAAACAAAAAGAGCTTTTTCTTTTTGTTTCATTATAAAAAGAAAAAGAGAGCTGAATAAAAAAGGGGTTAAGAAAATGAGATGTGTGGCAATAGGTACAGCATAATAAACAGGTAATCCGATTTTAATAAGCGGAACAGCAAATAAGGCCTCCATCATGGTATTATAATCCTGTCCGTAAAAGCGCGGCTCATAAAATAAACCCTTAGAAAAATGTTTAGCCCCCAGCCACATGATAGGCTGATCATTATCAATAAAGTTAATATTAACGGTGAAAAAGAGCCAAATGCGTTGCCCTACACAAACGATTAAAAATAAAAAAAAGAATGCGTTTAAAACCCATTCTTTTTTTAAACTTGAGATATAACGTTCTTTTAACAATCGATCTTTTTTACTCTATCAGCATGTCTGCCGCCTTCAAATTTTTCAGACAAAAAAACGTCTACACATTTTTTTGCTTCTTCTACAGTCATGTACCTGGCCGGTAAGGTTAAAATGTTTGCGTCGTTATGTTGTCTTGATAAGGCGGTAATTTCTGAGTTCCAACATAAAGCAGCTCTGATGCCTTGATGTTTATTGGCAGTCATATTAATACCGTTTCCACTACCACACATTAATATGCCAAAGTTTACCCTATTATTAACTACTTCAATAGCTACTTCATGAGCCGCGTCAGGATAGTCAGCACGCTCTAAGCTAAAACAACCTTTATCGATAACCTCAATTTGTTGTTCTTTTAAATGCGCTATTAGTATCTCTTTTAGTTCAAAGCCTGCGTGGTCGCTTCCTATTGCAATTTTCATTTTTCTATAAAATTTTTTATAAAATTATAAAATTAAATGCTTTTGGCAACAATAAAAGCTAACGATACGATAATTTAAATTAATATAAAAAAACCCGGCACTTTTAATGTCGGGTTTCATTAATTATTTTTTATTTAAAAGGTCTATATATTTTAAATACCAATCTATTTCTTTATTAAAATAGCTATTTACATCGTCGGCAAATTCACGTTTAGGTTTATCTTTTATATAAGCTTCTAATAGGCCATTTTTCTCTAAACGATTTTCCAATTCTTTTTCTTTAAATTTCTCTAAGCTACCATTTACGCCATCAGAAAAGTATAAAAATTTATTATCAAAATATAAAGCATAAAAGCTAAATTTTCCAAGAGCCAACATTTTATATGCTCTTCCATCAATAACTTTTAGTAAATCTATTCTATCATTAAACATATCTTTTTTATATGTAAAAATTGAATATGGAAAATTTTTTAAGTTTTGTGTTTCTATTTCGCCTTCTTTGTTTATTAATTTACATGTTTCGCCAACAATAGCAGTATATCCCCAGGATCCAGCTTTTATTTTAAAATCGTCAGTAGGTTTATTGTTCGCATAATCTTCTAATGATTTATAAAATCGACCGTTTTCAAATTTACTCGTACCAGACGTATTATCAGTGCCGGTGACGCCCTGCCCTACTTCTTTAATGTTTTTTACTTCGTTAACAGCGAAGGGTATTTCTCCCTGATACGATTTTACAACTTGGTTTGTTTTTTCATTAAGCGTATTAAACACTAAACTAATATCGCCACTATTGTTTATTTTAAAATTATTATATGGGTCAACCTGTATGTTGGCGCCTTGATAAGTTGGATATAATTTTTTTGTAGAAAGCTCAGTTTGTTTTTTAGAATCAAACACAATAATTTTTGGATCTTGAATTACAATACCTCTACTATAATTATCAATTAATAGGGCAAATTTTGTCTTATCAGGACTATAAATAACTCTATAATTTACATTGCCAATAGAAAATTTTGATTTACAGGCCGTTTCTGCTAATAGTTTTCCTTCACTTAATGGACTCCCTTTAACACCTAATGTTTTAATAAAACATTGTTTAAGATTTTCCTTCTTATTATATACATCATAAATTATTTGAATATCTGTTCCAACCAACATTGTAGATATTTTATTTACAGGCAAAAATACAGCTTGTCCTTTATCAGGGATGTTTAATTTTATATCATACAATTTTTTATTGGTTTTATTGTCATCTTTACTAATACTAAAGTGAGGGTCATAATCTTGTCCATTTGTATTTAAAAAAATAATGTCTTTATCTCCTTTTAAAATAACAAAATCCTCATTATTAGCATCACCATCTACAAAATTTGTTTGTTGGCCGTATACGGCGCCAATACTACACACTAAAAAAAGTACACTCAATTTTTTTATCATAGTTTTTAAAGGTTAAGGTTTTTTCTATTGGTTATTTTTTGACTATTGACAGTTAATAGTCAAAAGTAATAATTTAATTAAGTAACAAAACCCAACCTTAACAGTTGGGTTATTAGGTATTTATTTTAAATTTTTCATGCGCAGCAACAAAGATAATCGGCTCTGGCTATTGAAAAGTGGCCTTTATCGATAAGTTTAATTTGTTGTTCTTTTAAATACGAAATTAGTATCTCTTTTAGTTCAAAGCCAGCATGGTCGCTTCCTATTGCAATTTTGATCATATCAAAGTTTTGTTAATGGTTTGTAATCAACGTTAATTAACACTCATAACAACTGGG
>JANPOX010000591.1:0-3931 GCA_031428235.1 Bacteroidia bacterium
GTTTTATCAATAAATCCTATGCATAGGGAAGGTGGCGCTTCATTTGGAGCTGTTGGCGGGTAGTTTTTTAAGGTATTAAAGATTGATTATTAACAATAAAAAAAAAGAGGCTGTATCAAAAGGCGGCCATGGTCATGCTGAATTTATTTCAGCATCTCTCAAACAGTTTGTTTTTGTATGAGAATAGATTCTGAAACAAGTTCAGAATGACAGAAAACTGAGTTTGGATAAAACCTCTTCTTAAGTTAATGAAAAATAATTAGTCTCTTTTTTTCAACCATTGAGTAACAGCTGGGGCTAATTCTTTCTGAGATTTTCCGCCCACAAACACTCCAATGTGCCCACCTTTGAAACTGTACAACTCTTTATCTTTGCTGCCTACTAAATCATTTAATGGCATTGTAGCAGATGGCGGAACCAAATGGTCTTCGGTTGCATAAATATTAAGCAAGTTACTGGTAAGGTTTTTTAGGTTCACTTTTTTTCCACCAACTTCAAGTTCTCCTTTCGCCAATTTATTTTCCTGGTAAAGATCTGTCATAAATTCTTTGAAACATTGACCAGCTTGATCAGGGCTCTCGCTAATCCATTTTTCCATACGTAGAAAATTCATTAATTTATCTGTGTCATCTAAAGAATTTGTAAGGGTTTGTTGCTTTTGCATTTTCATCATAGGTTTCAACATATCAAAGCCCTGATTTAAAAAATCACCAGGAATTAAACCATTAAAACCTTCAACGATTTTGTCAAAATCCATATCCTTACTCCAACGAAATAGTAAACCATCATTGGTACTAAAGTCAATTGGTGTTACGTGTGTTACTAAATTTTTGATCTTGTTTGGATACAATGATGAATAAATGACGCTTAAGGTCCCACCCTGACAAATGCTTAAAATATTTATTTTCTCAACTCTGTTTTTTTTGCGTATAAAATCCACACAATTATTGATATAACCATTAACATAATCATCAATACTTAAATATTTATCCGCTTTAGTTGGGTTTCCCCAATCAATCAAATACACGTCAAGTCCAGCCGCTAATAAATTTTTTATATAACTTCTGTCCGGTTGAATGTCAAGCATTTTATAGGTGTTTACTAAGGCGTAAACAATAAGTACGGGAGTTTTATAAGTTGGTTCTGTTTCCCTGTCGTAACGGTAAAGATTTAATTTGTCTTCTTTATAAACTGAGGTTTTTGCAGAAGTGGCAATGTCAACTTCATCTATAGAGTTAAAAGTTTCGTAGCTTTTAAATAATTTTGAATTGAAGTTGTTTAATTCTTCCATTAATTTATTTTCCATGTCTTGCGTAATTTTGAATGATAAATTTACATTATTTTTTTTGCTGTAACATGATTAATGTTGCATATTTAATAAGGTAAGATTTAATTTAATTTTTAAATAAAAAAAGGCTGCCCACAAACACATTGGCAGCCTTCTTATTAATGTGCTATGAACACAAAGGTTTATTTACTTCTTTTTTGTTGCGGTTTGACGTGCAGCTTTATCTTCTTCAAATAATTCAACAGCAGCTGCATTTTGCATTGCTAATTTAGTTTGCAAATCTTTTATTGTTTTCTTAAGGTCATGCATGGTTTTATATATTTCATCCATTTCACTTTTAAAAACTACAGGGTATTGCTCAAACACATTTTCAAATTGCTTCTCAAAATGTTTCTTTACATCCATGCTTAAATTTAAAGCTTCTGCTTTTACTTTGCTGAATTCATCTGTAGCAAATAATTCGCTGTACATTTTTTCGTTGGTTTTTACCCATTCGTTATATAATTCAGTTGAAGTTGGTACAGTAAAATTACCATCCTTCGCGTTTTTATATTTCTCCTGTGTTTCTTTCGCTAATGTTTCCATCGAAGCCTGCATCGTTTTGTACAATTGAGATTGTAACTCGGATTGTTTAATGCTGTATTCAGTAACTTTATCCAATAAAGCAATAGTAGATTCTACGTTTTCTTTTTCTTTACCAGGATTTGCTAATTTTAATAATGGTTCAAATGTTTTTCCAAAAACGTTATTCATTTTAGAATACAAATCTTTCATTTGCTCTGAATTACCAGAAAACATTTCAGGAAACTGTGCAGACATATTTTGCATTTGCGCATAATATTCTTTTCCTAAGCCGTTATTTTTTACAAAAAAGTCCTGTAATTGTTTAGTTGAATTTTCAAATACATCTTTTAAAGACGCATTATTGAAGAAAGAACCAAAAACCTGCTCAGTCATTCTTTTGCAGTTATCAGCTGCATAAATATTTTTCCATGTATCCATGCTGAAATCAGAATTCTTAAGAGCTGACATCATTGGCTGAAACATCTCCTGAACCTTCATATACATTTGACCACCTTCAAACATATTCTTGAACATGTCTTTATTAAAAGGATTGTTAATGTTTGAAGAAAAAGTATCGTAAGAAGTATTCATAGTCCCCATCCAGCTGTTATAGATGTTAGTCCAAGCATTGTTCATGGTAGAGAAACTATTGTTGTAGTCATTAGCTGTTTTACCATAATTAACCATTGAATTATAAATGCTTTGATTAAAATCAGTCATTTGTTTCATGCCGCCCATTTGCTGGGTATACCAGTTTTTGAAAAACTCTTCCGGTTTAGAATTATCGTTCATAAACGGATTTGCAGTAAAAGGATTAGATCCATTTGTGCCCATTCCGCTAAACATTGCAGCTTGCTTGTCCATCATTTCTTTATAAACAGATTGGCTATCCATAGGGTTTCCAGATGCAAATGCGGATTGGAATTTTTTTGCAGAATCCATCCAGGTATTCATTGCATTAGACTGAGCGTCTATCATGTTGTCGATAATTGGGTTGTTTGTTTTCATTTTTTTGTCTTCTTTATTGTTATAATTTAGTAATTTCGGCTTAACCTTTGAAAATCAACCAGTTAAAGCCTCATTTCAAAATCTGGTGCAAATGTCGACATTTTTTCCTATACGTGTCAAGTAAATTCGTATTATTTTTAAGTTAAATTGTCGTAAAAATGATTAATTTGGTCTAAATCGAAGTAAATTTTAGAGATACTTGACATTTTCAATTTTTTTTTTGAATATTACATAAAACAAAGCTCTATGATCGAAACAGGACAAACCTTTACACATGATTTTAAATTTACCCAGGACGAGGTTAATCGTTTTGCAGAAGTAACGGGTGATAAAAACCCTGTTCATACTGATGCGGATTTTGCAGCAACAACTATGTTTAAAAAACCAATTATGCATGGTATGCTTGGCGCTGCTTTGTTTAGTAAAGTGTTTGGTGTTTTATTTCCGGGCGAGGGCACTATTTATTTAAAGCAATCTCTGAGTTTTTTAAAACCAATGTACGTGGAGGTAGATTACGAAGCAATATTTACCGTGAGAGAAGTATTAAAAGATAAGCATCGTGCAATTGTTGAAACGCTCATAAAGGATAAAACCACTGGAAACGTTTGCACGAGCGGGGAAGCTACTGTTTTGAATATGGATAAAATATAATTTCCAAGTTGTATGATTTTTGTTTTTTGTGTTTGAAGACTCAATCAATACTATATAGATTAAACAACTGATAACAAATAACTAAAAACTTTAATTATGAGTATTTCAAATAACAAAAGAACTGTATTAGTAACAGGTGCCACCGGCGGTTTAGGAACTGCTATGTGTAAAGAATTATATAAAGATGGTTATACCGTTTTGGGTAATTACCATACTAAGGAGAAAGCCGTGAAATGGATGGAGCAAATGAAAGAAGAAGGTTTTCCTATTGAACTATTTTATGGTGATGTGAGTGATTTTGAAAGTGCCGGTAAAATGGTTGCAGAAATTGAATCAAAATATGGCCATATTGATACATTGGTAAACAACGCTGGTATTACTCGCGATGGTCGATTGATCAATATGAAAGTAGAAGATTGG
>JANPOX010000592.1:0-9741 GCA_031428235.1 Bacteroidia bacterium
GTGCTAATAACTCATTCTCATTAAAATATTCCAAAGAAGCAAGATCCGTTATACCGGGTTTAGCCAGTAAAACCTTTTGCTGGTCTTTTGTATAAAGATCTACATATTTACGTACCTCCGGTCGCGGGCCAACAAGGCTCATTGAACCAAATAATACATTAAATAATTGTGGCAATTCGTCGAGTTTATATTTACGCAGGTAATATCCAATACTTGTGACTCTAGGATCCCGTCCGCCAACAGTTAATAATCCTTTTTTATCCGCATCCTTTCTCATGGTTCGGAATTTGAATAATTTAAAATCTCGCCCGTTTTTTCCTACCCTGGTCTGTAAATAAAAAACCGGAAAGCCACTGCCTAGAATAATGCAAAAGGCAATGATCAAAAAGAAAGGAACCAAAATGATAATTCCTGTAAGTGAAGCTATTATATCAAATAAACGTTTTAGCAATTAATTTTGTTTTTACGAATATACAAATGATCTATAAATTAAGTTTAAGAATTTTGCGTAAGAAATTGCAGCAAAAAATCCTTTTTGCAGTTCACAGAGCGGAGCCAAAGTGCTACAAAAAGATTGCATCCCCAGCTGGCGGACGACCCTACCTGCCTCTTGCAGGGGCATGCCAACTAACTTAAAACTTTATTAACCGAATTGATTACGGCATCAATCACAGTTTGCATTTGCTCTTCGGTTAAATTATAAAATACAGGTAAAGAAATTTCTCTTCTGAAATTATCGTAAGTGATTGGGTAATTTTTCATGTCGTATCCTAAATTTTTATAGAAAGTCATGGCAGGTACCGGAATAAAGTGGACGTTCACAGAAACATCACAATCAAAAATTTCTTTCATAATGGCATCACGCTGTTGCTCTGTAATTCCTTTTATTCTTAAAGGATACAAATGGTAACATCCTGTTTTAGAATCGGTATGATAAACAGGAACCTGGAAACGCGGGAATTTTAAAAAGGCTGTCTGGTAGGTTTCAAAAATTAATTTACGCTTAATTTGAGTATCGTTATCATAACGCTCTAACTCTACTAATCCAAAGGCTGCAGACATATCTGTCATATTGCATTTATATCCAGCTTCAATGATATCATACTTCCAATTACCTTTTTGAGTTTTTGCAAGGGCATCTTTATTTTGTCCGTGCAAGGTATACATGCACAGATAGTTATAAAGCTCTTCATTATCAAAAGGAGCGGGAAAATTTAAAGCAACCGCACCACCTTCTGCCGTAGATAAATTTTTAACGGCGTGAAAAGAAAAAACAGAAACATCTGTTAAACTACCACATTTTTTTCCTTTATAGTCGGCACCAAAAGAATGTGCGGAATCTGATAAAATCATGATACGACCTAATAATTTCTGATTTTTAGATTTTGGTTTGAATACTGATTTATGATTTACTGCCAACGCATTGATTTCATCATAATCACATGGAAAACCAGCGAAATCTACAGGCATAATCACCTTAGTATGTTCTGTTATTGCTTTATCAATATTAGAAACATTGATATTAAAATCATCGGCATTCACATCTACAAAAACCGGTTTGGCCCCACAGTGAATCACCACATTTGCTGTAGCAGAATAAGTATAAGCAGGAAGGATCACTTCATCGCCCTCCCCTACTCCAAACCAGCGCAACATAATTTCTAAACCAGCTGTAGCAGAATTTAAACATAGGGTAGATTGATTACCACAATATGCTGTTATTTTTTTTTCAAAGTCTTTAGTTCTGGGTCCTGTAGTGATCCATCCGGATCTTAAAGCAGCAGTGACTTCGGCAATAATTTTATCGTCTATTCGAGGTGGAGAAAAAGGAATCATAGTGTAGTTGAGAATTAGTTAATCATTGATTACGAATTGAATTTGGCAATATGGGCTTCGACTCGCTCAGCCTGACACTCTTAGACATATTAACGCTTTGTGTGGCACACTTCGGCATTTTCGCTCAGCCTGACAAAGTTATGAAGTCTTAGTTAATTTGTGAAAATTATAATGTGTTAAAAAACAAAAGAAAAATACAAAGAAAATAAATCCTGCCTGAGCTTGCAGCATGGACTCCACAAGGAAATTAAGGATTATTAAAATACTAAATAAGGACAAAATATAATTCTTTTTATAAAAACCATAAATCATAGCTCCAAGTGTCATAAACAATAATAATATAAAGCCAATGATGCCTGTTCCGATAAAAGTTTGAAGGAACTGGTTGTGTGCATTTAATTTTTTTCTTAAAGCTCCTGTAAGTCCCTCTCGCTCATATGCTTCAACTAATTTATCGTTTGCATCACCAGCGGTTGATCCAAATATAAAATTATCTTCAATCAGCTTAACTGATTCTTTCCAAATAAGGATTCTTACCGCTGTACTTTCTCCATCTGTTTTAACTATTGCATTGGACGAAGAAGTTACTCTAAATGCCTGCTCTATTCTTTCAAAAGGTGTAGGGAAAACTCTAAAAGCAACGGCTATCAATATAATAAATCCAATTACCATCCCTGCAATTAGCTTTTTATGCCCCTTATTATAAAGAATCACGCAAAGACTAGCAGGTATTAATAAGACTGCTGTGATTAAACCAATTTTGGAAGAGCATAAAAAAATACAGGTTAAAAAAGTAAGCGACATGAACCCAATTTTAATATTCAAATTAGACAAATGAGCTAACCATTTTGGATAAAAGAGGAGCACAATTAGTTGTGAGAACACCAGGTACATGGCAAAATAGCCAGGATGCATAAAATATGTGAACTCGGTATAATAAAAGGCATTAAAATCATGGAATACAAAAAAATAAAAAGCCCTAAATATATAAAATGCACATATTAGAATACAGCTTGATACAAATGAGATAACAATTTTTTTTATTTGTAATGCATTATAATTAGTTGAAAAAATTAGTAAAGGAAAAATTAAAAAACTTAATTTAATTTCAATCGCATTTAATGCACCGTTTTTGTTATTTGAAAAGAAATATCCAATGGCATGTAAAAAAAAGAAACCTAGCAATACATAACTCCATTTATTAAAAAGAACACGTTTTAGAGCAATTTTAAGATCATCAAATACAAAAAAAGCAGTGGCCCAAACTATAATAAAGAGAGCGTAATTGATACCAAATGGTAAAAAAAATGCTATTAACAAGGGTATATTGTAACCTGATGTTAAATAAATATGTTTTAATTTATTGAACATTATTTTTTTATCACAGCTAAAATGTGACTTCTTAAAAACGGGACATTGAATAATTTATAAAATCTTCCGACTTTACGTCCTATTGGGGGCGCTAATGTTATTTTTTGAAAGTAAATGCTTGATGATTTAGAAAACAATGATTTTAATTCCTTAACACTCACTTTTCTAACATCTTTATTTTTAGGGTTATTATAAATAAAATCATACCATAAGATTATTCCGTTAGGGTTTAATAAACTCAACATTTTTTCTGCCAATTTTTCTCTGTCAACTTGATTCAAGATGGATGTAAAAACGGTGGATTGAAATATTACATCAAACTTTCTATCAATTGGCGCTTCAATGATATTTCCTTCATACAGGATATTATTAGGATAATTAGATTTAATAGCGTTGATTCTTTCAGGAAGCAATTCGTTAAAATATATATTCTGAATATTAAATCCACAATTTAAAAAGATCTCAGCATTTGTCCCATTACCAGCCCCAATTTCTAACAAGTTCAAATTTCCAAATTCATTAAATTCCTTTTTTAAAAATAAGTTAATATTTTCTATAATTTCTTTTTGTGAATTATCAACATAAAATCCGCCAGCATATAAATTTATATTTGCATTTCTTTTATTGTACTGATTTATAATTTGCTCCTCTAAACTCATTATATCTGAATTAATATTTGATGAAATTTTTCTGCAATACTATCTCTATTAAAACTTTCTTCTACATAAACCCTTCCCTTTTTTCCCAGTTGGAACCTAAGCGCCGCATCATTCGCCAGCAATATAATATTTTTCACTAAATCGTCCATATTTCCAGGCTCTGAATATAATGCGCATTGTCCTTGATTCACAAACAATTCCCGTGCTTCACCATCAACGGCCAATATAACAGGCTTTTCCATTGCCAGGTTTTCAAATATTTTGGAAGGAATTGCTCCTAAAAATAATTCCAACTTTCTCAGAGGAATAATAGAAACATCACTAGCCTGAATAATTTGTGGCATTTTAGTTTTAGAAACGGCGTCAAAAAAGAAAACGTTTGTCAATTGTCTTTCCTCTTTAATTGTTTGCAGTTTTTCTTTTTCAGGTCCACTACCAACTAAAATAAATTTTATGCAAGACTGATCTTTTAATTTTTCAGCTGCGTATAAAATAATTTCAAGTCCTTGCGCGAGACCTATTATGCCAGCGTATAAGAACAGGATGTCGTTAGGTTTAAAACCGTTGTCTGTTCTCCAGTTTCCTTTTACAAAGGATGGATCATAATAAGAAACATCCACTCCGTTTGGTAACCAAAAAGTTTTAACGGAAGGAAAACGGTTAATAATGCTTTTACAAATACCTTGAGTTTGTCCGGTGACTAAAACAGAATTTCGATACAACTTAGCTTCTAACCGATAGGCCAATTTCAACATTTGCTTGTTCGTCACCACGCCTAATTTTTCAGCACTTTCCGGCCACAGGTCCGAAACATTAAAAATCAGTTTGGCTTTCTTTTTTCGTTTTAAATATAAAGCTGAGTATCCTAAAAATAAGGGTGGTGATTCGCACATGATCACATCAACCTCTCCAACCTTACTATTACCAACTTTGGCAGACGAATACACAAATGAAAAATAATTCATTAAACGCTGTATGATGGATTTACTTTTAGGCAAATAAATAGAAGCCCTATGAACCGGTATTCCTTCGATTTCTTCATACACATATTCTTTTCCCTCATAGCCTTTATAAATTTGCATTTGAGGATAATTAGGCATAGCGGTTAATACAGAAACATCCACACCCAATTTTTTTAAACGGACTGCCAACTCAAACAACCGGTTTTGAGGTGCGCCTACTTCAGGAGGAAAATATTGCGTGAGGATTAAAAGTTTCAAGTTCCTGGTTGTTTGATTATTTGTTTTGTTGCAATTTCTTCTCGCACTTCGACTCCGCTCAGTGTGCGCCAACAGGAGTTTGGGTTGCATTGCTATTATTATTTGTTACAATATTACTCAAATCCTTTGATAAATCAGAGGCTTCTAATAAAAAATCATTGACTTCAATGCTTCGACATTCATCTTTTATTCGGTTATAGGTAATTCCCTTTTCAAAGAAGGTATTTTGCAGTTCTTGTCTTTGATTATAATCTCCTAGTTGCCACATTTCAGTAAGGTTTGAGCAGAAACCTAAAGAGAAACTTATGTAGTCATCTAGCTTCGACATCTCAATAGTGTTTTCATTCATTTCTTTAGCAATTAGCTCTATTTCTTTCTCAAACTTAGCTTTGTACTTATAATACATTTCTCCTGTGATTTCTTCTAGGATAAATCGCTCTTCTAATCTGTCAAGTTTTTTATTCAAATCCGTCAATTGACGTTTTGTAGCTTGTTGATTTTCTTCAATAGTGGCATTATATTCCTGAAAGGTTACTTTTAACTGCTCTTTAATTAAAGGCAAATATGATTTGTCAACCAAGTGATTGGTTAATAGTCCCTCAAACTTTTCATTTACGGCAATAGCATTTCTGTTGCATTTACACCCTTTGGTATTACACTTATAATAAAGGGCATTCCAACTACTAGCTTCATAACCTCTCATTGGTTGGTTACAACTATGGCATTTCATAAAACGTTTTAATGAAATATCCGGGTGTTCCATTTTAGTTTGTAAACCCAATTTTTTCTCAGCACATATATTATTGACTTCTAAAAATAGTTGTTCTGAAATTAGTTTCTCATGTTTACCTTCAATAACATCTCCTTCTAAAGCTTTATGTGACATTCTGCCACAATAAAAAGGATTAGATAAAATTTCATTGATTCGGTTTAAATTAAAATTAACATGGTGTGCTTTCAGCCTTTTTTGTATTTCCACATTAGGAAGTCGCTCTTTTGATTTCCAATGAAACATTTTTTTAATCAATAATCCTGTTTCATTGGCTACTATTTTTCTTTCCCCATTAATTTTAACAATATCATACCCAACTGGAGGTCTTGCACACCATTCTCCATGCAATAGATGTTCTTTAATTCCTGCCATACTTTTTTGTCGGCGTAACTGATTATCAAACTCTCCAAAAATAAACAACATTTTTTGTTGCATTATTCCAGAGGGGTTTGTTGTATCAATTGGTTGGGTTACAGAAATAATTTCAGTTCCTAGTTTTCGTAATTGCCCACTCAACCATATAGAGTTTTCATTTCTCGAAAATCTTTCTAAGCTATATACTAAAACTTTTGATATTTTATATTTAGTGGTTTTCAGATACTTTATCATTCTCTGAAATTCTTTTCTCTCATCAGTTGCTGCACTCTCATAAGTGCCTCCAAAATATTCTCGGACTAATAAATTATTCTTTTTAGAGTAAGCATTGGTTCCATTCAGCTGAGTTTCTAAACTCATACCATCCATTTGTTTTGCTCCTGATACTCTTGTATATATAACGCACTCGTTAGTTTCTGTTCTTATGTTTTTTGTTCCTTTGCCAAATGACTTAAACAAATTAGGTTCCATATTTTATATTTTTAGTTCTTAATTTTTTATTTATTCTAATGCTCTTATTATAAAGCAAAGACTATGCAACTTTTTTATATTCTTGATGTTGTTGTATTTCTTTATCAACATCTATTACTTCTGCCTCTACTTTATTTTTAGGTTTATTCTTTTTAAGATATAATTCATAAGCTACTTTACAAAATCTCTTTATTCTATCCATTACTTTTGTAATGGTTTCATCACTTAGTTTTTTATTACCTAATAATTCTTTTATTCTTTCAATACTTAGTTCTTTTACTGGCTCTTTCATGGCTTCCTGTTTTTAGTTTTTTACACATTTTTTAACATTGTATAAAAAGAATTTTCTTTCGGAATGCCTGATTGGGCTAGTTTTAAATCTAATATAACCAATTTTGTCCACATAAAAAATTCTTTTTATTAACTTTGTTTTTAGCCCATTTTATAGGCTGTTTCAAGGTTCTTGTTTGCTGTTATTTTATCCTTTGTTTTATTTTAGTTTTTAATCCTCATCTTCTTCCTCTTCATTTTCTTCCTCATTTTCAGAATAATAATCATCAATTAATTCTATCAAATCCATCACTTCATCTTTTTGATGAGTTGAATAAGATATGGTAATTTCTAATTCCTCCTCGTCCTGATTAACTTCTATTAATTCATAGTCTAATTCGTTTTCTTCTAATTTGCTAAAAAATATTCCTAGCAATGCTTTAGGAATTTCAAAGGTTCTGGTTTTTATTTTTTCTTTGGTTGACATGGCTTTATTTTTATTTGGTGGTTATTGATTTTATGATTGATTGCTATTTTTATTTATCTTTTTTATTTTATGTATTGCGATGTATCAATTATATTACTCTGCAAAATTTATATCACAAAATCTTTTCTTTGTAAAGAAATAGGATAGTTCATATCGGGTAGCAATCAATTCTATTTTGTTTTCTGTGCTTAATCTAAATTGTATTTTTTCATCTTGGCGATTTTCAATAATGAGTTGTTTTAATTTATCTCTTAATGAAACGATATAAGATTTATAAGGAAATTTATCCGGCAATCCTTTGTAATAGTTAGAGCCTATGGTTAGTGTAAAGGCATTGCAGATTTCTTTTAAATCATCCATATCCGTCAGTTTCATTTCCGAAAAAAGCAATAAGCATTCGACTAGACATTTTAATCTCATTCCAACATCATAACAAGGCACGTTTTTATGAACGTAAATACAGTTATTTAAAATGGAGATATAATCTCTTTGATTACTGAGGTCTGAAATAGCATTTAAATATTTACTGTTTACAAATTGATATTCCTTGATGGGTTCTTTACTGGCTAATTCATTTGTTAGAGAAGTTTCTGATTTATTAATATGATTTATTTTTTCTGTTTGCAAAGTGTCAATTGACGTTTCGTTATCTTCATTTAAAACATCAATTGACGTTTCACTATTTTTGTTCAAAGCGTCAATTGACGGTTTAAGACTTGATAAGCTACTTGGCTGATAGTGGTTAGGGATTCCGTTTACAGGTTCGTTTTCTGTAACAGTATTAAACCGTCTTCCCATATAAGCCATTTGCCTACAAGATGCCGAACAATAAGTAACATCTTTTCTTTTAGCGATAAATAAATCGCCACAATGTTCACATATCTTTTCCATTAGCTTGTCCTCCAATTAAGTTGTTCGCTTTCTTCCCAACGATATTCTTTATAGTGTTGCAGAATGCTTTGTATGTTTTGAAATATTTGTTGATGCCTGATGTCATTGGGGTTAATATAAATAGACAGATATACTAAACTTCTATTTTCTATCACTTGAGTTACTTCGTGTGGGATAGCTTCTTTAACTACTATTCCAAAAATGTCTAATAACAAGTCAACAGGAATACACACACTTTCTTCGCTTAGATTTTGGTTTATGGATTTTTCGGGTTTCATTTTTTATTTGTTAAGTTTATATTTGGTCATTTAATTAAATCTATTTTTGATAATGATTTAATTAAAAGCGAACTGTTTTTCGATTCTCATTAATGGTTGAGCCACTTTTTTTAGATTTGTTTTTAACCGTAAATAAATCATCGCTGTTTTGTTCTCCTAAATCTTCTTCATTTTGTGTTGTCTTTTTTATTTTACGGCTTAGTAGTTCAATTTGCTCTTCTTGGTCTTCCATCTTTTTTTCCAGCATCAGGATAGCTTTGGTCATAGAATCAAATTTTTCCTGCAAGGGTTTTATAAATAAAATATAGTTACCGCCCAAAGCTCCTGCACCAGTTAATAAGTGCATTAACCAATCGGGTGAACTCGTATTGGCATTTTGATTAGTTTGCTTCGATTGATTTGTGTTTTTACTATTTTGTTTATTGTTAGTTGCTTTATCTTCTTCTTTGCCACTATTTTCTTCGCTAGTGTTGGTTTTCTGCTCTTTCATTTTCTATTTTTTTAAGTGATTTATCAATACTTTTTAAAACGATATGTTTTAATGGTTTTTTCAGAAAGGTTGTTGCTTCAGGCGGTAGTATTATTTGAGCAAATTTTGTATCAATTGCTAATTCAAATTCACGTCCCAATTTTTCATAATCATCAATGTATTTTAAGGTTCTTTTAATGATGTCTTCTTTTTCAGTATTATAACTTACTTTATACAAAAGGTTGAAATTTTGGTCTATGCCTAAATACGTTGGTACAAGTACATTTTCGTGTAATGATTTTAATACCTCTGAAATAGTTAATCCCGTTAGGGTAAGGTTGATGGTTTTCATAATTGTTTTGTTTTTTTAGGTTGATTGATTTTTAGTTAATGTTTTAATTGATGCTTTGACGTTTTGATTTCTTTGTTTAATACAACAAATTTCGGTGCGTTTTTTAGTGTAGGTTCATCCTATGGGTATACCTATCTTTTGTTTTTTATTCATTTTTTTACTTTTAATTGGATTTGATACGGTTTTTAGTTCATGTTATAATTATGCTTTACTTTTTTTTATTCGTCAATTGAAGTTTTATATTTTTTGTTTGATATAAAAAATGTCGTGTCGTTTTTTAGCGTATGTAT
>JANPOX010000593.1:0-5430 GCA_031428235.1 Bacteroidia bacterium
GAACTCGGAAAGGTTTTCGGTTGTGAATTTGCTTTTGTTAAAAACCAAAGAAAATGTTACTACATTAGATATACTATGCGTGGGTTCAAAACTTATGAATTTGCAATCAAAATTTTCACTGTTAATATTTAACTTAAAATCATTTATTATTCCTGTATTAGCATAAGTCATTCGTTGAGAATATACATTTTCATCCACCTTCCCTGCATAAAAAGGATCCCTATCCTTGTTTGACCAAATTCTTAAATTGATATAGAAAAGGTCTTCAATATCATTCAGGTGATCTTTTACTTCTTCTTCAATAATTCTATCTCCTTTAAAAGCACTCTTACAAACTAAATACTCCTTTGTTAAAAAAGATGCTTCAAAAAACATTGAATCAAAACTTTTTTCCTGGATTAAGCCATTGTCTTTATTCGTTAAATAAGCAATGTATTCAGTAGGACTATATGAATCCACAGCACAAGAACATAAGGCCAACAGCAAAATGTATTTAACTGACAATATCTTATTTAACACCTTCATACTCATTATTGATGAATTTTAATACGTCTTCAGTAATAGACTCAGCTTGGTCAGCAAACATTATAGATCCCTGTCCGTTCGCCCCAAGGATATATGTATAACCATGTATCTTTCCGTATTCAACAATATTTTGATTAATTTTCTGCCAAATTTTCTCATCGTTTAACCGGCTTAAATTATCCAGTTCATTACTAAAAGTTTGTTTCTTTTGAACAAACAAATCTTTAAGTAAATTGTATTGGTTAAAAAGACTCGCTTCTTTATTACTATTCAATAATTGCTTTTCAAATGCCAAAATTTCCTTCCTAATAGAGTCCATCTGAACTTCTCGTAATTGCTCATCTTTTTTCAAAGATTTATATGTATCAAGTTTAATTTTTGAATTTTCAAACAAAAACACATTATCAACGTATGCAATTTTCTTTGCTTTAAACACTGAATAGTATAACGATATTGAAATCGAAATTATCAAAATCAAAAACACTAAAATTTTTCCCAAATTCTTCATTTACTTTCTAAATCTTAAATATTGTTTTTCATTTTTTGAATTAATCACCTCCAAAATATAGTAGCCTGGTAAATATGACGACGAAGTAAAATCAAGGGTAAACCTGTTATCGCCAGAGGCTGTATTGGATGGTTTCACAATATTGGAACCGTAAGTATTTGAAGCAACTATACTATTTTTTTTATCGTATACGTTATAATGTAGCTGTACAGGAGCGTATTGTTCAATGTATTTAAAATGTAATTTGTTGTCAACTAGGCTATAAAAACCACCATCAATATTATTTTTCACTTCAGCACTATATTCTCGAGGAGGACACCCAAAAGATATACGGGGATGTTTTATTGTTTTATTTAAGGCCTGCAATGAAGCGTCAAGAATTAAATCCTGTGAGGTAATTGGAAAGGTTGCGAGTACCGCACCATTTACAACTTTGAAAGTAATAGTATTAAGGGTCTTCTCTAATCTTAATATAGAATTAGCCGGATAATTTCCACTTATTGGACTAGAAGTCATCAAAGCATTAATCATCAATTGATTTCTGGTTACAACAAACATTCGCCATTGTTCAATAGATCCAATAGCATAATCAATAGTGTTAAGATTTTGATCAACATCATTATCACTAAAACCAATTCCATTTATGCCAGTTAAACCAGGCGTCCATTCTATCCAGCCATCCTCCGTACCTTTTAATTTATTAAAGGTAGATGCCCCTGAAATCCAATTAAACATAATAGTCGCACCACTATTTTTAGTCAAAGATCGATCAGTAGCGTTTATTGAAACATTTTGATTATTGGACCATTCAGGCAAATATGCTACTTCAAATTGTGTCGAACATATATGTTGAATCCATTGGCCTGGTCCTCCTACAACATAATATCCCATACCTGCATATTTTACCTCGTATTTCCCAGCAGGTAGATTTTGAAAAATTGCATTATTTGTAACAAATGGTGAACCGATTGTATTTAGTAAAACATTTCCTGTATTGGTAACTTTATATAATTCGTAAACTAAAGGTGTATTAAATAACGCATCACTCAGCACTCCTATCGCATTAATCACCCCGGAATTAGGATTGTTACAAGAAACATCTGTTATAATTGCATTAACCTTATCCATTGAAGTGGTAGCAGAAGTACGCATTATAATGTTCGAGATACGAGCACCAACACTGCCCATGACCGCTTTTAAAACCAAGCCTTTTTCCGGGTTTAATAAATGGAATGGCCTTTCAACCAATTGCACATTGTTCTTATAAAAAATAAATTTATCCGTTGCAGTGTCATTTGACATTGAGAAAAAATCACCTGATGAAACAACCCCTGAATAAATTATTGAATCTAAAAAATGAATATTTACACGGCCCGCTCCATCAAAGGCAAAATAAGACATACTCATCGAACCAGTCAAAGCAATTGAATCTCTTCGTTGCAATCCTATCGATGAGACCTTAAATACATCAGGATTAGAAAATGCTATTTGGTTATCACAATCATTTCCTATATTATTTGAAGCAATAATAAAACAGTTGCCAGGATTATAGATTCCGGTCTGGATTATACTCTTACCAGGTCCATAAAAGTAATTTATGCCATTATTATTTCTAATTACACCAGAAGGTGTTTCTATAGCAATACCTTCACTGGCAAACCATTTTATTTTTGAACCCACTACCGCAACTCCATAAACCGAATCATTTAAATGGTCATAAATTTTAAATGGATATAATCCTGGAGTTAAATAAGAAAAAAAAGTCATAGAACTAAGCGAATCCACCAAGTGCTTTAATTTTACCGAGTCCACTACTAAACTTGGATCAGACAACCTTAAATAAGCTATAATAGCCGATAAAGGAGGAATCTTATTATCGTTCCATTCAATTCTAAAAGGCGGTACTCCATCATTAATAGAAATTGAAACATTTCCCTTTAATGTATCATTTTCGAAATTCACGACCGTAGCGGATGCTGTGAGTTTTTTTGTAACTAATACCGTTGCGCTTGAGACGCAGCCATTGGAAGGATTTGTAGCAGTCAGTGTATAAATGCCAGTGGAGGAAACAGTAGTAGTCGCGCTAGTGGGACTGCTTCCATTGGGAGACCAGGAATACGTTGCTCCAGGAGTTGAAGAATTTCCTGTTAAATTTACAGAAGGTGAGCTTAAACTAAGTGTTTGGTTAGAGCAAACGTTAATATTTGGATAAGCTGTATTAGTAGTTACAGCAACGATTGTCGTTGAAAAACATCCATTAACTGGGTTAGTTACTTTCAAAGTATATGTTCCCGCAGTTAATGCACTTGTACTATAGCTTGTAGGTGTGGGTCCCGCAGGTGTCCAGGAATACGTTACACCTGACACAGCAGATGTTGCTGATAAAACTGCATTTGGATTGGCACATGTAATTGTTGGACTGTTAGTTATACTTACAGTCGGAATGGCTGTATTAGAAATTACTGCTACTGTTGCACTAGCTGTAATACCCGAAACGGGTAAAGTAGCTGTTATTGTATATGTTCCTGGGACAGTTACAATATTTGTAGAGTTTGTTGGCGTAGATCCTGACGAAGGCCCTGTCCAAGAATATGTAGCGTTAGAAGTAGATGAGGTGGATGTTAATGTTGCATTTGGATTTGAACAAGTAATAGTTTGGGTGCTACCTGCGTTAATACTGAGTGGTACATATTGCAATGTTAGATTATCAATTGCCCAGTTTTCATTGGTTCGGTTACTAGAAGCTGTTATTCTGAACTTGAATTGGGTAGTTCCTTCCGGTAAATCAACCTGAAAGCCACTATGATTCCATAATGGATCACCACTGCTATATATGGCATTGGCATTGTAGGATAAAGTTACCGGTGACAAAGATGAGAGTGCAAACAAATGGTCATTGTATCCATTATTTTTCAGCAAATTATTCCATGTTGTTCCTCCATCTAAACTGGTTTCAATAAGCATATACTCTGCATTATCAGTCCCTGCTCCAAAACCTGAACCAAGGGAGCCTATCTGGAAACTAAATTTTACCTGGTCAAATGCATTTAATCCTGTGACATTTGAAAACAAGATGCTATTGATGGTTCCTTTTTCACCTGAAAAATTATCAACAGAATAACTTTTAGTAAGTGAACTATTGTTGGGTGAACCGTAGTTCTTTAAACCCGTAACATCTGTTCCTACTATTCCTCCGCTTCCAACTACAGTTGGGGTACTTATCGAATACGACCATGTGGGGGTTGCTCCGTCAAAATTCTCATTCCTAAGTGGTAAAACATTGAATGTGTTACTGATGGCTTGTGTTAGATTACCGCAAGAACCTGTATAGCTGGCCGTAAAAGATACATTACTTTGTACCGTTCTAATGGCTATGTTTGTAAATGTAGCGACCCCATTAACCACCGGCATCGTTAAAGTGCCGGACAGGTCTGTTCCGCTATATGCGAGTGTTATGTTGCCATTATTGCAATTTGTTGCTATACTATCACTAACACAGGCGGCGGCTACTGAAAAAACATTCATTACTGATCCTTGTGTTGCAGCAACAGGTTGTGTCTTAAAAAGTAATCTTGTTGGTGAAATACATGCGGATTGTGTAGCTCTCACTTGAAAGTTATCAATTCTTAAAGTGCCAGAACCTGATGCTCCACTAGCTAATATTCTGAAGTATACAGCTGATTTTAAATTGAGGGCGGAAATTGCACTCAAATCAAATTGACATTGCTCAAAGAATCCGTTCCCGGGTGATTGAGTTGTTGCAAAATTAATATAATTTGTTCCATCGGTACTATAAGCTAATGCAATAGTACTAGCTCCTGTTGCTGAACGCTGGGCTTGCATGTATACTTTATATGAGGTGTATGTTGCAAGATCGGATCCGCCCAAAAGAAACTGAAAATAACGAGTGTTGGTGCCTGATGAACTTGTCATTGCTATAGCATTTCCTGCAACAGAATTAACAGTAAAAGCATTAATGCCACTACTTATACCCGTATAACTTTGCCATGTTTCTGTGGAACTGGCAGAGCTGGTAATATTACTAACTAAATTTGGACTTAAAGTGGAATAGGATGTTCCTTGATTAAAATCATAATTGACTATTGTTGTTTGAGAATAGACTCCAGTAGAACCAATCAATATTGTCAGACAAACTAAAAGGTATCTTATAACGGATTTTGGTTTATTCATAATTATGAAGAATTCTTTATTGTTGTAATGTTTAATTGTCAAAATTTATATAATAGTGATATTACATTAGGATTAAGTTTACAGCTCAAGTTCCTTGTTAATACTATACACCGCTGTAATATTCCCCTGCTCATCCTCTGTTTTAATTTGATATATGTATGTTTTTATCGCCAAAGGAATGGGACATTTTATCTGAATAATAGAAT
>JANPOX010000594.1:0-7999 GCA_031428235.1 Bacteroidia bacterium
CAGGAAATATCACGTAAAACAGAAATTGAAAACGCTGTTAACTTACCCTGTTTTCTTTTAATAACCTCTGTAATCAATATAAATCAAATACCATGGAAAAAAAACAACACCAAGCGCAAGTAGTAGACCCGTTTCAGCAGAAACAATAACGGGACCCGTTAGCGTTTACATTCAGAATTCACAAGACGGTAAGAACTTTATTATGAAAGGTGATATCAAGAAGATTAAGTAAGATTAACCACTACTCCTTATAAGTAGTGGTTTTTTAGTTTTTGATAAGATAGTATCATTATACATATACTGTTACTCTTCATATTACTTGCAAGTTTGATCACCATTTTTAAACATCTTTATTTGGTGTTAACATAATCAAGTCTTGAAGACCAACATTATGCGCTGTTGATTAAATTGATACATAAAGTAGCCCTTGAATTATTAATTTTCTGCTCCTTCAAAAAAGTGTGGGAATCTTTTACAGTATTGTACAATAAAAAACAAAAAAACGCTGTAATCAGTTGATATACAGCGCTTTAACACATTTCGTTGGTAGCCCGTACGGGAATCGAACCCGTGTTTCTTCCGTGAAAGGGAAACGTCCTAACCCCTAGACGAACGGGCCATTTTTTACCGCCTTACCAAAAGGTTTGAGCTAAATAATTAATGGAGTGCAAATTTACTATAATTTTCTTATTTCCAAAAAAATATTCATAAAATCATGAAAATCTTTTTAGCCGGTAAACCTCCACTCTTCTAATAATTGTGCTTTGAAGGATAAAAGCCATTACTAAGGAGCTGAAAACCACAGTATAACCATAAAGATATAAATAAGAAGGATGTGCGAAAAAATAAGCCCTAAAAACACTTACCATGATATGATGGCTGATATATAGGGAAAAAGATAATTCCCCGATATAGCGGTCTGTTTTGTTGTCTTTAAATGATAAAAAGATAAATGGCAGGGAGGATAAAATAAATATATAATAAAGGCTGTTTTTAAGGCCATCTCTTAAATGTATCATATCATACATAAAAATACCAACAGCAATCATAAACAATAACACATACCCTAGTATGTTTGGTATATGTTTGACCTGTATGAGTTTATAAAAACGGTAAGCCAGGCTGCCAGCCATAAAATAGGCTAGTTCAAAAGGAAAGAAACGATAGGTCCATGGATCAAAACAAAGGTAATGGACATTTGAAAAATAATATTTGCTGACAAGCCCCAAAACTACCAGCGACAACTGCCACTTAATTTGTTTAGTAACCAGGAATGGCGCAATCAGGTAAAACATAAATTCTATACTGATGGTCCAGGCCTGGGGAACCAGCAAATACTGGTAACCTGTATGCTTATAGGAAAGAACATTATAGGTAAGAATTGGCCGACACAATTCATCCAATCTTAAAAAATATAAAACATCTTGTCCGATGACAATAATATTTTCTATTATAAAATAAAAAATGGTAAGTCCGGAAAGACAATGATAATTTCCGATAAAACGTGACAGGTAATAAGGATGATTAAATGCACTATAACCTACTAATGATAATACCAACGCAAGGAGGAGTACAATCCAATAAACAGGGAAAATCCGATAAAAACGGCTCAAAATAAATTTTTTGTAGCTACCAACACCGATATACTTTTCGTTTAAAATAAGCGCCATATAAAAACCGGATATCATGTAAAAGGATTCTACAGCAACCTGCCCCCCGCACATTCTTAGTCCGAAGAGTTTATTAGAGTGATACACGACCACCGCTAAAGCTAATAGCGTTCTTAAAATTCCCATTTATTGGTTTTCTAAACATAGAAATTTACAAGTAATTAAGCGCGCTTAGTTATCAATCTCTGCGTTCTTTTTATTCTTGTAATTTACTCGGTGTTAAAATATTTAATCCTAAAATAAAAAGACCGACAACTTGTGTTACCGGTCTTTAATGTTTTAATAAGTGTTATTTAATCAACTTTGTTCATCACAGCTTTAGCATTTTCAACTACTTTTTTCTGTGCATCAATTTCCGCTTTTTTCTTTGATTGATCTGATTCATTTTTAGTGATATCATCTTCTGCTTTTTTGATTTTGGCTTTGTAATTTTCTATGTCAGACTTTGAATTTTTGTTATCTTTTTCAAGATCTTTTTGATTATCCTCCAGTTTACCTAAAATCTTTTCCTGGTCTTTCACTTTATCCCCCATGGATTCTTTAGTAGTTTTAACTGCAAAATCTTTGATCATTTTTTTTGCAGCACTATTTTTTTCTCCATCAGCAGAAGATAAATAAGCTCCACCTAAATCAAAAGCCACATGCATGGTAACAGTTTTGGCTGTTTTATCTTCTTCAAACTTTGCGTAAACATCAACAGGGTTATTTCCCCAGTCTTTAATCAACACATTATCGCCGAAAATTTCTCCGTTCTCGGTTTTTACTTTTTCATTTTTAAAGTCTTTCATCAAACTTTTCCATTTACTTTCAACATCATCTTGAGATGTTTCAAAAACAGTAACTGAATAAGCATTATGGCTACCATTAGAAAATTTCTGAGAACCATCTTTTACTGAAATTTTTTGGGCATTTGCTGCTATTAGAGTAAAGCAAACCGCTACTGTTAGAATGACTTTTTTCATAATCTATAGTTTTGTAATTTTTGAATACGTATTTAATACGAATATACTAATTTGGATTATCAGTTGCACACGAATTCGTAATTGCCTATTCTACTTCTGTTACTCCACCAGAAATAATAAATTTCATCGCATCAGTACCATCAGTGTTTAAAGTTGTTATCTGTTCTTTTGGAACTATTACTAACCTACCCGAAAATGAATAGGAATAAGGTAAATATACAGCATATTTTTCTTTTATGCCCCACTCACTTAAATCAGTTTTAGTTATAAAACCAAGTTCCTGAATATTTGCCTGAGGATTTGTTAACACCAAAACGGGCTTGGTAAAGGTTTTTTTATTGCCCATAAAAGCATTCATAAAATCCCGTATTGGGGAATAGATGTGACGCACAAAAGGCACATGAATTAATTTTTCCTCTGCATAATCAAATATTTTTTTGAAAATAAATGAGGATGCCAATAAGCCGAAAAGTGTGATAGCGACAATTAAACAGGCTAAAGAAATAAGTGTATTTATGGCGGGGCTATCTGTAACACCCACAAAGGAGAAAAGCCCTTCAAAGAACTGGAACAATTTAAAAAACACAATAAGAGTAATTCCTAATGGAATAAACAACACTAATCCCTGTAAAAAATATTTCAGAACCTTATTCATGATACCCAATTAATTCCTTTTTTTAATTTTTGAAGCGTTTTCTGTTCCTCAGAACCTTCCTTTATTTTAAAATCATATAACCAACCAGCTGTAGCCGGCAAACTCATTAAAATCGATTCTACCCTGCCATTCGTTTCCAGTCCAAACTTTGTTCCTTTATCGTAAACTAAATTAAATTCAACATAACGTCCACGGCGAAGCAATTGCCATTGCTTTTGTTCCTGGGTGAATATCTTGTTTTTATTTTTATGCATTAGGTCAACATAGATTGGAGCAAATGCTTTACCCACATCCTGCCAGAAAGCAAAATTTTGTTCAAAGTTCAAATGTTCATTTTCATTTAAACGGTCAAAAAATATTCCACCAACACCACGTGTCTCATGACGATGAGTGATATAAAAATAATTATCTGCCCAGGTTTTAAATTCAGGATAATAAGAAAAATGATGATTATCACACACTTTCTTTAATTCGTTATGAAAGAAGGTCGCATCTTCATCAACTATATAATGTGGTGTGAGATCTATTCCGCCACCTAACCATTTTGTTCCATTACTCATTTCAAAATAACGGATATTCATGTGAATGATTGGAACCAAAGGACTTTGGGGATGAATGACAATTGACAAACCGGTTGCAAAAAAAGTACTTTCTTCTTTTGCTTGCAATGGTTCAGAAACACTGTGCTCTTTTTCAATTAATAAAAAATCAGGAGTTTTACCGTTCACAGCGGAAAACATCACACCTCCTTTTTCAATCACATTTCCGTTTTCAATAACCCTTGAGCGTCCACCACCTCCTTCTTCCCTGGTCCAGTTTTCTTCTTTGAATTTAGCCAAACCATCTTCTGATTCAAGAGATTGACAAATACTATCCTGAAGTTCTTTTAACCAAATGGTAATGTTTTCCTTATTTATTTCCATCCTAATTTTTGTAATTGGTAATTAGAATATTTATAAATGTATACGGCTCTGTTTTCAAAACCGGTCTCTTCATCAGGCCTGTAAAATTTAAACCGGGTTGATACACCTTCCCATATATATTTTTCAAGGTTCATAAAAAAAACAGGCCCCTGCGTTTTTAGATTTAATAAATAATACATACCAATATCAAAGCCCTGGAAATAATATTCTGAAGGATCTGCTAAATACATATCCTGATATTGACTGGTAAGCAGTTTGATAACAGAATCCTTGAAATCAATATGATTGGGTGCGGCAAAATGAAACTGCAAACTATTCAGGTAGTCCTGATCTAAATTCTCAATATTAGATACGCTGTTAAAGCCCATCAGCATAATATCTTTCTTATCGGAGAAAACATACAACTGCGTGATAAAATCCTGGAGATACACCTGGTTGTTGGTGAGTAAGACTACCACATTTTTCTTACCCGGAACATAGGCTGCTTTTACACCGCCGAGGCCTTTCACTTCAATAATACTATCCTTAAGAGTTTTGTTATGAATAAGAATATTTTCATTATACCGGCTTTTAAATGCTTTGATATATTGCTGGTCTTTAGCTGTTGAATTCACAATAATTATATTGGAAGTAGCTAATAACGAATCTGTATAATAATCCGCAAGACTTTCTATCAGCGTATACTGAGAAGGATTTACCTTACTTACCAAAGCATTATTGAACAGAATTTTATTTTGTTGGGTTAAAGGAGAAACCACAGGAATAGCAAACTCTTTGGCATGATTGGATACCAGTCTGAATACATAAGAATACAAGGGGCCAAAAATAGCATCCAGGTTTTTGAATTCCGGTGTTTTGCAGATGGCTTCAATCTTTATAGAATCTCTTTCCTCCACATCATATAAATGAATATTGACTTCAAAATCCTTAGCCGTTAATGAATCTACCGCTTTTTTAAACCCGGAATAAAAATCAAGCGCTAAAGATTGTGTTGGCGGAAAAGACGCTTTCGCTCTTGCCAACTCATCAATACTGATATTATCACTTTCTGCTAATTTAAAAGGCAAAAATAAACCAAGGTGGTAAATTGTTTTTTTAGGTTTATGTAATAAGGAAGTATCCAGTGGCAATGAGGGAATTGCAGTAGATGGAGTTATTGATGCCGTAGTAACCGGTGTTGTTGTTTTTTTTGCTGAAGCTATTTTTAAAACCTGTCCCAGTTTGATACCATCTTTTACTTCCGGATTCCACCTCAGGATATCATCCTGGGACGCATTTAATTTCTTTGAAATGCCATACAATGTTTCTCCCGGCAAAACTGTATAGGTATCATATCCTGTATTAACAGCAGTAGTATTAGTAACAACCGGTTTTGTACCACTGTTTTTTTTCTTTTCACCTACAATTAAATACTCACCTTCCTTTAATCCATTGTTTAGAGTAGGATTGTAAGATGCAAGTTTCTTTTCATCGATTGCATATTTTTTAGTAATCCCATAAATGGTTTCTCCTTTGGCAATCTTATGATAAACATATTTATTTGTATCAATAGCCAATGATTGCTTTGGTAATAAACTTTCAAAAGGGATCTTTAGTTCTTGTCCGGTCTTTAAACCATCGATGGCTTCATCATTTTCTGCAAGGATAGAATTCACATCCATATTGTAGGTTTTGGCAATCGCATATAAGCTTTGCCCCTTCTCTACTTTATGGATATAATATTTTTTACCGTTAATGGTTTGGATGTCTGACGACTTGATTTGCCCTCGAGTGACACAGGATAAAAAACACAGGATGAATGACAGTGTTAATGTTAGATATATAGTTTTGATCTTGTTCATATGATTACACTTCGATTCCCCGCCAGAAGTTAGGCAGGCTGCTCAGTGTGATATCTATTGTTTTATTTTCAGTAACTATTCCCATTCAATGGTAGCAGGTGGTTTAGAGCTAATATCATACACCACCCTATTTACTCCTTTTACTTTATTGATAATATCATTGGATACTTTTGCAAGAAATTCATAAGGTAAATGGCACCAGTCCGCCGTCATACCATCGGTTGAAGAAACGGCGCGTAAGGCAATTACTTTTTCGTAAGTACGCTCATCGCCCATAACTCCTACACTTTGTATTGGTAATAAAATTGCACCTGCCTGCCAAACTGTATCGTATAAACCGGCCGCTTTTAAGTTATCTATAAAAATAGCATCTACATTTTGTAACAGGTCAACTTTTTCTGGTGTAATATCACCTAAGATACGAATTGCTAAACCTGGTCCGGGAAAAGGATGACGACCAATCAAAGCAGCGTCAATTCCTAAAGCTCTTCCTACTCTTCTCACTTCATCTTTAAATAGACTACGCAATGGTTCTACAACGCTTAATTTCATATAGTCAGGTAAACCTCCAACGTTATGATGGGACTTAATCGTTGCCGATGGTCCGTTTACTGATAAGCTTTCAATCACATCCGGGTAGATAGTTCCCTGCCCTAACCATTTGGCATCAGTAATACTTTTTGATTCATCATCAAATACATCGATAAAAACTTTACCAATAGCTTTACGTTTTAATTCAGGATCTGAAACACCTTTTAAAGCATCATAAAACCGTTCTTTGGCATTCACACCTTTTACGTTCAAACCCATGTGTTTGTATGAGTCCAGCACATTTTCAAATTCGTTCTTGCGTAACAAACCATTATCCACAAAAATGCAATGCAAATTTGCACCAATGGCTTTATGCAATAAGACAGCAGCTACACTGCTATCCACGCCTCCTGATAAACCTAAAACAACTTTATCAGTTCCTATTTTATTTTTTAATTCTGCTACAGTCGTATCAATAAAGGAATCAGAAGTCCAGGTTCCTTTACAACCGCAAATATCTTTCACAAAATTATTGAGTAATCGGGCACCATCTGTTGAATGATAAACTTCAGGGTGAAACTGAATTCCCCAGGTTTGCTCATTAGTTACGGCATAGCCTGCCACTTTTACATCATTCGTACTGGCAATAACTTTATAGTGTTCAGGAACTTTTATGATCGTATCTGCATGGCTCACCCAAACCTGTGAATTTTCGGATATGCCTTTAAATAATTCATTTGAAGAATCAACAAAACTTAAATTAGCGCGGCCATATTCACGGGAGCTGGATTTACCCACTTCGCCGCCATAAAAATGGGATAATAACTGGGCGCCATAACAAACACCTAATAAAGGCAATTTACCTTTAATGTGTGCAATATCCGGATTCAAAGGGATATCCTGACGAACGCTATGCGGACTACCGGATAAGATAATACCTTTAATGTTTGAAGTAATTTCAGGAATTTTATTGTAGGGATGAATCTCACAGTAGACATTCATTTCCCTCACACGGCGCGCAATCAATTGAGTGAATTGTGAACCGAAATCGAGGATTAAAATTTGTTCTTGCATAGTAGCTAACAAAGATAGATAAATCTTTCGTTTTAAAGGGATTGACTAGAAAATTTGTGGTAAAAGAAAGTAAATAATTAATCCTTGCTTTTCATGAATTTAACCAGAGTATAAATTCCTAAAGCAAAAACACCGGCAACAAATAAAAGGATAAAATAATCGCTTATTTCCAGATCAGATTTCATGGTACTAAGCCACTAATAAATTATTCTTTACAGCAAACATTACAATTCCTGCAGTGTTTGGAAGATCTAATTTAGTCATGATATTTTTACGGTGTGTATTAACCGTATGTGTACTTAACTCTAATTTATCGGCAATCAGTTTATTAGATAATCCTTCA
>JANPOX010000595.1:0-1742 GCA_031428235.1 Bacteroidia bacterium
AGTATCAGTAATTTTTATACTAATACCGCTCATGCCAGGTTCGTTAGAGGCTTTTACACCATAAACTCCCAGAACCGAGCCATTCATGGGTAAATCCATAAATACTTTGCCTCCAACATCGGTTATACCACATTGAGCATAGCTTTCATATCCCGGTAAAAAGGACATAATTATAATAAAATGGAGTAAAAAAAACTGGTTTTTTCTATTGTTAGGAAATGAATAAAGTACTTTCATAATAGCAGTCGTAATATTATTTTGCGGAGATAATGATACCGCCATAATAGTGCCTTACCAAATAGTATGCCATTATTATTAAAAATCTATCAGGTTGCCAAATTTAGATATTTAGGTGAGCAAAAATAGGGGAAGTTAAACGATACTATTCGATATTTTTCTTTGAGAATAAGTTAAGTATATTAATAAAAAAAGCATCTACCTTTTTTGGAGAAGTAGATGCTTTGGTCTTTTTAGAAAAATATTCCTATAATTCTTTTATGCGAATTTTTTTGAACGAAACAGCGTTACCATGGTCTTGTAAACCAATGTTTCCTTTTGCGAATTTACCAAAACCTTCCCAACCTTTAAATTTGCTAACGGCTACCATTGAGTCCCATTCAGGCCCTTCTGATTTATATTTAACTGAAAGCGTACCATTCTGAAAAATGCTCACTTCGCCTTTGTTTTTAATGATTCTAACAGTATTCCACTCGCCAGCAGGTTTTGTGACAGATGCCGATGGAATCATGTCATACAATGAACCAGACTTATGGTCGCCATTTTTTCCTGCTTTGGCATCAGGATGGCGTTCGTTGTCAAGTACTTGTATTTCAGGGGCTGTCAAATAAGGAACACTGTATTTCGCATCTTCATGTATGCCATAAAAAATACCACTATTACCACCTTCTGCGATGTTCCACTCAAGTTCTAACTCAAAATTTTCATATTCTTTGTTCGAAACCAAGTCATCGCCATGTTTTTCTCCTTTGGCTTTTCCTGCATAGTTTATAGTACCATCTATAACTTTCCATTTATCTGAAATTGGCTGTCCAGCTTTGTTATAAACGTGCCAGTTGGTCAATGTTTTTCCGTCAAATAATGTTACCCATTTACCTTTCTTTTGGGCAAAGCTTGCAGAAGCAAATAATAAAATAAGAACGAGAATTTTTGAGATTATTTTCATTGTAAGATTGAGGTTGAATTGTTTGAAAAATCAGTAATTATCTACTTTAAAGCAAATTATAGAAAAAAGGCAAGCTTTTAAATGATTGACAAGAAAAAAGCGACAAAAGGGTAAATAATTGATACAAAGTAGGGACATAAAATTTTATGTCCCTACGAGTTGGTTCTTAAATCCCTAAGGTTCTGCGATTTACATTTTCGTCGGCACCGGTAGCTGCAAAATCATCAAAAGCACGAGTTGCCACTTCAATAATATGGTTTTTGATGAATGGAGCTCCTTCAGCAGCCCCTTGTTCTGATGATTTCACGCAACATTCCCACTCCAAAACTGCCCAAGAATCATAATCATATTGAGAAAGTTTTGAGAAAATTCCTTTGAAATCCACCTGACCATCGCCCAATGAACGGAAACGTCCTGCACGATTTGCCCAACCAGCATAACCACTATAAACACCTTGTTTGCCAGAAGGATTAAATTCAGCATCTTTTACGTGGAAAGCCTTAATTCTATCGTGGTATAAATCTATAAATGCCAGATAATCAAGGCATTGTAATACAAA
>JANPOX010000596.1:0-2110 GCA_031428235.1 Bacteroidia bacterium
AGGTAATTTTGATTGGGATGCTCTCCTGTTAATGGAGAAGGTCTTTAAAAATAATACCTTAGAAGAAAATAATTGGGATTTTCATTACATTATCATAAGAGATGAAGAAAATGAAATTATATTGACAGCCTTTTTTACTAGTGGGTTATTTAAAGATGATATGTTGTCGCCAGCATCCGTATCGCAACAAATTGAAAAATTACGTCAAACCAATCCTTACTATTTGTGCAGTAAAACACTTACCATGGGCTCACTATTAACTGAAGGAGAACATCTATATATAAATCGTAAACATCATCGTGCAAAAGAAACTCTTAAAATAATGATTGATTGGGCTTTAAAAAAACAAGAATCGATAAATGCTAATGTTTTAATAGTCAGAGATTTTAATAAAGAAGATGATTTTTTTAATGATGCGTTTCACGAAGAAAGTTTTTTTAAACTAGAACTTCCAAATAGTAATGTATTAGATATATCAACCATTAATACCATCGAAGGATTGATTTCCAAATTATCTACAAAAAATAAAAAAAACTATAAACAAGAAGTTTTGAAATATATGTCAAAATTTACTGTAGATATTAAAACCAACTTAAATAAAAATGAAATTGATGAAGCATATAACTTGTATATGAATGTATACGCTCAAAATCAAGCACTAAATATTTTTCCATATCCTATTAGCTTATTAAATGAAATTAACAGAAGTCCCTTCTGGGAAATTATGACATTATCTGTTAATTTAGATGATAAACTTCAAATTGCGGCAATGTGTTTTGTTCATATATCTGGAAACGCATATAACCCAATTTTCTTAGGAATAGATTATAACCTTGCTTCAGAATATAAAGTTTACAAGCAATTAATATTTCAATTAGCGAGTAGAGCAATAAATCTAAAAAAACAGATTGTTCATTTAGGGTTATCTGCCGATACAGATAAAAAGAAAATAGGTGCTAAACAACTTGAAAAAATTGCATACCTTTCAGTGAAGGATAATTATAATTTTGAAGTTATTAGCAATACATTTATAAATCAATAATATGAAGAATGAATCGGAATATGTAGATATAGAGTTATATCAAGGAATAATCATTGCAAAATACAAGCCTATTTATATAGATATTAATATTGCAAAAAGTGTAATGATTACCAGAAATGCTTTAACAGAACACCACTCGTATCCAATGCTCCTAGATTGTTCTAGTTTAAAAGGAATTGACAAAGAATCACGTGATTTTTTTTCACTACCCCATGGCAGTAAGGGTTTAAAAGCTACAGCAATGATAGTAAAATCCAGATTAGACTCTTTTTTTGTAAACTTTTTATTAAAAGTAAATTTATATAAATCAGAACTTCCTATTAAAGTCTTTAACAATTATGAAGACGCCTTAAAATGGTTAGAAAATTACAAATGAATAGTGAGATTGTAAATGTAGATGAAATTGAAGAAATCATCATTGCCTACGCAAATGGAGATTTAAGCAGGCGTTTAGAGATTTCTGATAACCGGGATGATCGCGATACGATTATTGCTGGAATTAATATGCTTGGGGAAGAATTAGAAAAAACAATGATTTCTCGAGACTATTTTATGAATATTTATAATTCTGTTTCTGAAATATTGATAATTACTGATTTAAGCGGTAAGATCATTGATTTGAACCTTGCCACTGAACTTTTCTTTAATAAAAGATTATCAGATTTAAAAAATATTGATATTCGACATTTAATTAGTGCTAAATTTCAATATTTGCATAGTCTGTTTCGCGAGCCATTTAATGCAGATGTACCTAATGCGACCTTTGATGCCGCTTTAATTATTGACGACAAAAAGGAAGTCCCGATTTCTGGAAATTTAAATAAAATAGTTGATAGATTTGGCATACATAAAGGATATTTATTTGTTGCCAGGGATATAACAGAGTTAAAGAATAGGGAAAGTAACGACTTAAGGATTGCTATTTCCACCCAGGAAAAAGAGCGACGCCGTTTAGCTAATGATTTACATGATTCATTAGGCCAAGAAATTAATGCTATTAAATTGTATTTGAATTCTTTAACTGTCATGGATACTTCTACTGATGTGTTTAAAGAAACATTTGAAACT
>JANPOX010000597.1:0-6257 GCA_031428235.1 Bacteroidia bacterium
GCTAACCGTGTTTGTTTGTGCGGGTTTAAATGTATGTGTCAATCCATAGTTATTAAAAATAGCTAGAGTATCGTTAATGTCAACAGTCCCATCTCCATTGCAATCAGCATGATTCAAATTTTTACCGTTCGTGATAGTGCCTATCCAGTTATTTGAAAAATAAGGTTGCCATATATTACTTATACTAGCTCTTGGAGCACCTGTTTGCATATATTGCAAACCTAATTCCAATACATCTATAATATCAGCCACGCCATCGCTATTAGCATCACCCGGCCATACGTCAGAACAATTTGGATCAACAGTTACACTAACAGTTAGCGTAGTGCTACAATTGTTTGCATTTGTGCCTGTAACTGAATAAATAGTACTTACTGTTGGAGTTACATTAACACTTGCTGTTGTAGCGCCATTGCTCCAGGCATACGAGCTTGCTCCAGAAACTGATATATCTATGCTTGAATTTATACATATTGTATTTAATGGCAACGATGTTAAAACAGGAGATGGATTGACAATGACAATAACTGTAGTCGTATCATCTGCACAGCCGTTTAAATTATCACCACCAACTGTATAAGTACTTGTAACTGTTGGGCTGACTATTGGACCGTTTGAATAGCTATAATAAAAAGCGCCACTGGGTGTAATTGTAAATGATTCACCTGAACAAATAGTACCACCTGTAACACTCAGTGTAGGAGGTAAATTAACCGTTACCGAACTAGTAGCGGTTCCATAACAACCGTTTAAATCTTCTCCAGTAATCGTATATGTGCTAGTTCCTGAAGGAGTGATCACAGAACTAAGAGATGAGTATGTATAACTTACTGCTCCTGCCGGGGTAAATGTATAAGAATCGCCAATACAAATACTTCCACTATTAACTGTTAATGCAGGTAAAGAGTTTACCGTCATTGAACTAATTGCAGTTCCATAACAACCGGAAGCATTGGAGCCATTGATTGTATAAGTTGTATTTACTGATGGGGAAACAACTGAGCTACCACTCGAATAAGTATACGTAATACCACCGCTTGGTACTAATGTGTAACTGCTTCCATTACAAATAACACCACTATTGACTGTAATGGTAGGTATAGGTAGAGCGTTTACGATTATGGTTTTTATTGCAGTATCACTGCATCCACCAAATGTTGTTCCTATAACAGTATATGTTGTATTTGCCGTTGGACTATCGTTTATTATATTGGTTGTTGCTCCGTTACTCCAACTATAGGTATTCGCACCAGTTGCTTTAATTGTTAAACTGTTCCCAAGGCAAATAGAGTTAGAAGAAGTTAAAATAATTGTTGGTGCAGCATTCAAAATCATGGTGATGTGATGCGAAGTATTAACTCCGGCAATGTCAATTTTCCCATCGCCATTAAAGTCTCCTGAAGTTATCAAGCCCGCCACTACATTGAACTTTTTTATCGGGGAAAATGTTCCATTACCATTACCAACCAAAAAAGACAAACTGTCACTTGCAAATGCCAGATCAACTTTTCCGTCACCATTAAAATCATTAGAAGCTATATATTCTGATCCATACATATAATTTACAGGATAATTAACAGGCGTTAAAAAACTACCTAAACCGTTGCCTATATACACAGAAATGCAATCTGCAGCATTGTCGGATACAGCAAAATCAATATTTCCGTCACTATTATAATCTGCCGCATTTAAAGATACGCCGGCGGCGGCGCTATTAATATTGGTAGCTGAGGAAAATATTCCGGATGCATTACCTAATAATAAAGACAATGTATTTGAAGCTGTATTTGATACTATAACATCGATATTAGTATCGTTATTGAAATCTGCGGCGATTATTCTATAGGGATTTATTCCAACATTGTAGTTAACTGCTGATGCAAAATTACCTAATCCATCTCCCATTAAAACAGAAACATTATTAGAACCATAATTAGCAGTTGCTAAATCTTTATTTCCATCCTTATTAAAATCTGCACTGATTATGTGCTGAATATTAGAGCCACTATAAAAATCCACAGGAGCAGAGAAAGTACCTGTTCCACTTCCTAATAAAACAGAAACCACAGAGCCTGATAGAAAACTGACTCCAATATCTGATATGCCATCATTGTTAAAATCATCAGCTATTAATGATCTTGCTTGTCCAAATATATTATAGTTGGCAACAACAGTTGTATAAGTACCTGAACTATTTCCAAGCAGGATCCTTAATCTGTCTGAATTTGTTGCAACAGCAAAATCAAGGTATCCATCGTTATTAAAATCTTTAGAAACAAGTCGTAATGCAATATCCGTACCTCCAAAATCATAGTTATTAGGGGCAACAAAAACCACTGAGTCTCTCGCTAAGAGAATAGATATACTGTTTGAACCATAATTTGCTGTTGCTAAATCCAATATACCATCGCTATTTAAATCTGCATAAATTATTGAAGAAGGTTGTGGCCCAACATTATAAATACTGAAATACGTGAATGTACCAGTTACCGTTCCTTTTAAAATACTAACGTTATTAGAACCGTTATTAGATACAGCCAAATCTAAAACTGTATCTCCATTTAAATCGGCCGCTATTATTGAAGATGGATTTGTTCCTACATTATAAAAAGTGGGTGATAAAAAATTCCCCATGCCATTACCCTGTAAAGCAACTATATTGCTTGATCCTCCCCCTATAGCAACAGCCACGTCTATTTTTCCATCGTTATTGAAATCCCCCGATGCTAAAGCACTAGAAGAAACAGAAGTTATGGTATTCAATATCGCACCCATACTACCTGAACCAGTACCAAGCAATACCGTTATATTGTTCCCTGCATTTCCTGTAGCTAAATCTGCTTTCCCATCTCCGTTAAAATCATCAGATATAATAGAGGTAGGACTTGAACCGATAAAATAATTGATTGCAGTGGCAAACGTTCCTGAACTAGTTCCTAATAGTATGGAAACATCGTTCGAACCAAGATTAGCTACTCCTAAATCCATTTTTCCATCTGCATTAAAGTCAGCAGCAGTTATCGAACGCGGAATACTGCCTACACTATAATTTACAAAAGACAAAAAAGACCCTAAACCATTATTCAATAATATCGAGACGCTATCCGAAGTATAATTAACCACTGCCAGATCTGAAGTACCATCTCCATTAAAATCACCTGCTGTTACCGATATTGGGTATGAACCAACAGTATAATTTATTGCGGCAGAAAATGTTCCTATGCCAGTGCCCAATAAAACAGATACGTCGTTTGAATTGTAATTGGCTGTTACCAAGTCAACTATACCATCTCCGTTAAAATCTGCAGAGCAGATAGATTTTGGATTTGAACCAACACTTAATGTATTTACTGAATTTAAAACATTAAAACATAATGGGGGTGTTTGTGCTTTCATCAAAAAACATCCCAGTAAACAAATAATAATTAGATTTATATTTTTCCTCATATCTTAATTTATTATACCAAATATAACCCAATTATTAAACAATTTACTACCGTTAAACGGGTTTTTAGCACACGAATGCGCATATGTTAAAGCAATGGAAGTAGCACTTCTGTTAGAATAACAACGCTCAATTAATATGATAAGTTTTAATATATCTTGAAGATTAGCGCAATAGTGCACAATAACATTTTTTAACTGAATTTAAGTCAATTGCAATTGAATCTATTTCTACTTTCGGAAGCATATGAAGATGAAAACAACACTAACCCTCGTCGTCCTAATTTTTTCTATTACTTTCTCATTCTCTCAAAATTTTATTAAAGGCGTTATAACTGATTCCACCAAGACTCCTGTTTCATATTGCTCAATGGCATTGATGAATGCGAAGGACAGTAGTCAGGTAAAAGGAAATATCAGTGATAGTGTTGGGCTTTTTATTTTCGAAAAAATTTTATCGGGAAATTATTTCATAAAGTTCACCGCTGTCGGTTTTAAAACTGCAACTACCGAAACGTTCACTGTCGATTCCCTTTCACAGATTACATTACCAAATCAAATTTTAAAAACAGAAGGCGTCAATTTAAAAGAAGTGTCGATTGCGATTTACAAACCAGCCATAGAATTTAAAAAAGGAGTGGTGATCATGAATGTTGAGAACGACATTCTCGCAAAAGGTAACACGGTCCTGGAGTTGTTGAAACGCGTTCCCGGCGTGATCATAGATGCTCAAAATAACATCACCGTTAACGGTTTAAGCGATGTGCGTTTTATGATTGATGAACGTTTGCAGCAAATGCCCGCACCTCAGGTCATAGATATGCTCATGGGCATGAGTGCAGACAACATTTCCAAAATTGAATTAATTAAAAATCCGCCCGCTCGATATGATGCTGCTGGCACAGGAGGCTTAATAAATATTATTACAAAACAGGCAAAGGTAAAAGGTTATAGCGGTAACATTGCTTTTGGCGCGAGTCATGGGCAAAGATTGCGTTATGGACCAAGTGTTTCTTTTAATTATAAATCTAATAAGCTGAGTATATTCAGCAATCTCAGTTACGGACATTGGGACGGCATCAGTAACCAGAAACTCGAACGTAAAATAATTACTAACGGAAGTACGGAAACTATTAACTCATACGGCACTAACGAAAGTTTTCAAAGTGTTTTTTCAGGAAGCGGCGGTATTGAATACGACATTACTAAAAAAATGTTTATTGTATTTTATGTTAATGGTAATAAAAACGACGATAGTTATCTTACAAATTACCAAACAAGAATTGGAAACAGTACATTTTTTAATTACGGCAAAACAACTTCTAGCGTCAAAGAAAAATACAACACTGCATCACCTAATTATAATGTGAGCTTATTACAAAAATTGGATTCAACGGGCGGACAAATAAAATTGAGTTTAGGCTACAATAATTATTCAGAAAAAGTAGACAAAATAATGGATTACAAATTCTTCGATAACTCTGATGTTGAAGTAGCACCTGCCAGCAATTATACTAGTTTAATTAATCGCATATTTAATATTTACACTGGGAAACTTGACTTGAACAAAACATTTAAGAACAAACTTTCTCTCGAAGCCGGTCTTAAAGCGAATTATGAGGATGATATTAATAGTACCAAATGGAATTTAAAGAACCAGACACCAGGTTTTTTCGTCGGCGACACAACGTTTTACAATAATTATAAATTCAAAGAACGCATTTTAGCAGCCTACACTACATTAGCGAGGAGCTGGGATAAAATAGGTTTCAGTATTGGTATACGCGCAGAAGAAACGGATTACAATGCTAACTATATCAGTTCAAATTATCAGTTCAAACGCAAATACATTAATTTATTTCCGAGCGGAAGTTTAGATTTTAATCTGAATAAGAAAAATACAATTACAACAGCATACAGTTACCGAATCCGGCGGCCGCATTACGGTATGCTCAATCCGGTTAGAACATTTAATGATCAGTTAAACTATGAAGTAGGAAACCCTGAAATAAGACCGCAGTTCGCTCATCACTTCAACGTAGATTATAATCACAATCAATTCATAACATTAAGTTTAGGTTACGATAAAACGAAAGATTTCACATTCTATTATTCTTACACGCCCAATAATTCGAGAGTAAATATTGATACCGTTTCTAATATGCCAAAAATGGATAATGGCTATTTAAGTGTATCAGCACAAAAAAGAATTAAGTGGTATAGTTTCCAAACTTATGGTGTAGCAATGTATCAGGCTTTTTTCGGCGAACTAAACGGTGAAGATGTAACTTCTCACACTCTGAATTATTACGTTAACCTGAACCAAGAATTTTATTTGCCTAAAGATTTTAAAATTGCGATCTGGGCAGGAAGAGGTTCGGCGTTTCAGCATGGTCCTCAGACTTATCATGCCCGAAGTGCTGTACATATAAGTATTGATAAAGGGTTTTTAAATAATAAACTTAATATCACATTGGCACTTCAAGATGTGTTTTATAAAGATTATTTCTCCTACACAACAACATATTCTGATCAAAGTTCGTATTGGTACGATCGAATGGATACTCGCAGATTCCGTATACGAATTAGTTACCGCTTCGGTAAAATGCAGATCCAACAACGTTTAAACACAGATGGCGGTGCTGGCGTGCAGACCGGAAAGTAGCAGAGATATTTTTACTTTTTATTTGCTTGAAGTTTAGTTTTGATTGGTGACGAATGGCGCCTTTTATTTTAAGCAAGTCATCCCTTAATGTCCCCGAAGTCCTCCCCTAATAAACTTCGGAAAATACCCGAAAACACCGGAATAAATG
>JANPOX010000598.1:0-1945 GCA_031428235.1 Bacteroidia bacterium
TTGTATTTTACTTTATGATTATGGAAGTCATTATAAGGTGTATGGCCATGATAGCCTGTCAATACAACTTTGTATCCGTTATACAAATCATAATTACTGTAACGCGATGGGAGAGAAGCTCTATGTAACCACGCTCCATTACCAAAATAAATAAACATGGAAGATTCTACATCGTAGTAAGCTTCTACATCAGGCAAATAATAATAACGTTCTGCTGTATAACCAACCGGACCCCATAATGGAGGAGATCCTATATTTACGTTGACTGAAACCTGCGATTTAAGTGTAGTTGAAAAGAATAATACAAATGCTAAAAAAAATGTTTTAAGAAAATTCATGTTAGATAATTAATTTGAGAAGAAATTTCCTCGAATCAAAGATGCCAAATTAAATGCTAGTCATTTTGCAATACACATGAAATAAATTACATGATTCACTGTTAAAGAAAAGTATTTTTTAATCAAAAATTACATTCTATCCATGTACCAGCTTAATTGCTTTTCCATTTTCTTTTCGTTTAGAATAGCGCCGATCACTTTTTGCAGGCGTACAAAAGCTGTTTCACTTTTTACGATATAATCATGCGCTTTACTGTGCATACAGTTAACGGCAATTTCAATTTTATCCTGGGAAGAAAGCATAATAACGGGAATATCAGGATTAAGGCTCTTAATTTTATTTAAGGTATCAATTCCATTCATAGCATTTGCTTCTATTCCATCTAAATGATAATCTAAAATAATTACATCCGGCTTGTCAGATAGTTGTTCAATACAAAGTTCACCGGTGGCAAAGGTTCTCACAGCATAATCTCCTTGTTCAAGAAATTCAAGCTCCAACGATTTTAGTAATAATTTATCATCGTCTACCAGGAAGAGTTTTATTTTGTTATCCGTTTTCATTTTATATTATTTTATTTTATTTTATTTTTAATTGTATTAAATTCTTCCTGAAGTTCATCGCAGGCCTGTGTGCATATATTCACAAGTTGAAGAACCATAACTGATATTTCTTCATTGTCTTTTTGTGATTTTGCAAAATCCTGTATTTTTTTTGCCATGGTCTCAAACTCTATACCTATTCCAACAATTGAAAAAGAAGGAATCATTTTATGTGCTGCAGACCCCAGTAATTCCCAGTTTTTACTTTCTAAACCATTTCTCATGGCTGTAATTAAGGGAGGTGTTTGTTCTAGGTAAAGACCGATCATTTCCATCATTAGCGCAGGATCTGACTTTGTCCTATGATTTAAAAAACTTAAATCAACACATTTAATTCTTTTACTAGTATCGGTTTCCATCACTTTTTTTTCTGGTATGTTCTCAGTAATTATATTGACGGGGCTTTTTACAAGGCCAACTATTTTACTGTAAAGTAATTTTTCATCAACAGGTTTTGAGATATAATCATTCATACCTACTTCTCTACATTTGGTAACATCTACCGTTGTTACATCTGCGGTTAAAGCAATAATGGGGATTTTAGAATTCATTATGGTACGAATATGTTTTGTAGCTTCAAATCCATTCATTTCAGGCATTTGTAAATCCATCAAAACAATATCGTAGTCATTAGTCTGTAACTTTTCAACCGCAATTCTACCATTGTCAGCCATATCGCATTCAAATCCAAAATCATGCAATAAGGTTTTCATTAATAATTGGTTAAGAGGAATGTCTTCTACAACCAGCACATTAATGCTTTTTATTTCTATGTCTGACTCAATTATACCGCTATCTAATTCCGTACTAGCCGCTGTCTTTTTAAATGGAAGTATAAAACTAAAGGTGGAGCCTTGATTTATATCACTTTGCACACTAATTGTTCCGCCCTGAGGTTCTACTAATTGTTTTACAATGGCTAGCCCCAGCCCTGTTCCACCATACAACCGTGATGTACCACTGGTTGCTTGTTGAAAATCTTCAAAAATATTTTTTATTTTATT
>JANPOX010000599.1:0-3267 GCA_031428235.1 Bacteroidia bacterium
CTCGCATCTTAGATATCGGTGCGGGTGTTGGAAAATTTTGTATTACAGGTGCTAAGTATTATAACAGTCATTTTTATGGTGTGGAACATAGAGATAGTCTTGCAAAAACAGGAAACAAGATAGCGCAGCATTTTGGGTTAACTAATGTTTCAATACTTCACTCAAATATCCTCAATATTAATTTTTCAGATTACGATGCCTTTTATTTGTTCAATCCATTTTATGAAAACCTGGAGTTTGTGAAACGATTAAATGATGAAGTAGAACTAGAAGAGAATTTATATCAGGTTTATCTGGATTATACAGAAAGCCAACTGGATTTAGCAAAAACAGGGACAAGGTTGGTTACTTATCATGGTAACAATTTTGAGGTGCCCGATTCCTATAAAAAAGAAACAGAAGCCTTTAACGGAGAATTAAAACTCTGGATCAAACAGCAGACGAGCGAAAATGTATAAATTCAAATCAATATTTACAAATCCATTCGGAAAAGGAACAAAGCTATACAGCATTCTTAAACTCAAATGCCCTAAATGCCATGAAGGAGATTTGTTCCTGAATAAAAACCCGTACAAACTTAAAGATCTTGATAAAATGCCAAAGCGCTGTTCAGTTTGTGGTGAAGACCTTTATAGGGAAACCGGTTTCTACTATGGTGCCATGATGATAAGCCATGCAACTACAACTGTAATAGCTGTAATCGTACATTTAACTGTATTTCATTTTTATGGATGGGCAATTGCTCCAAATTTGATAAGCCTTCTTACTGTTTTGGTCTTTTCTTTTCCTTTGGTATTCCGAAGTTCAAGAGCCATTTGGCTTAACGTGTTTGTGAAATATGATCCTCCAAAAAAAAATTAAGGTTGCTTACTTGCAATCATAAAATTGCTGTTCTTGTCTTTAAAATTATAACCAATCCCAAACCCGATTGGTTTAGCTCCCTGTTGTTTATACAAAGAATCCAAATCCTTTTGATAAAAAGCAGAGAACATTGGAATAGGTTTTAAATACTGTCCGAAGAAAGAATAAATCCAATGATGATCATCTTCTAAAAAATAATGGAACGCTATTCCGCTATCATCCTGCACAACATGCTGACTCTGGTCAAGGATCACATTACGCACCATTGAGAAATAATTTTTATGCATTAAATAGGATGCGCCTTTCAAATAAGTATTGACTGTTCCCAAGTTGTTTAAATAAGTCATAAATCCTTTATTTGATTTTAATCCACCGTCTGATGCATTCAATGAAAAATAATATAAAGTCTTGAGGTTTTTTTCTGAATCCACAAATTTAATCTCTACGCCTCTTGTATTCGTTTTTAATTTCTTTAAATCCAAGAATGAACTTACATATTGTATGGTTCCTGAAGTATCAACCGTAACGGGTTTTGCAGAACAGAATTGGTTACCTGTCCGTTTTAAAAACAGGAACAGTAAATGCAATGTACCATCAACTTCAGCATTCTTCAAATCATTCTTCATACTTTGCGTTCTGAAGAAACTGAATTTTAAAATCGCATTTAAAGATGTATTCACCTTACCAAAATAAATATCCAATGAATCAGTTTCTTCTTTTTTAAACTCCGGTAAACTTCCTACAGGTTCTAAGCCTATCATGACATATTGATCAGCTTCAGGAAAAAAGGCCTGGGCATGTAAAATATCCGGGCCGGAAAAAGGATAAAATAAAGTGGATTGCGGTTTTACTATTTTTGAGATTTCATTCTCTTTGAATTTCCGCAGATTCATTAACCGTGTAGAATCATAAGTTCTCCAGCGCTTGTCAAAATTTTTACTGAAAGATTTAAAGTCAGATGTGTTTTGCACATATTTATAAATAGAACTTGTATCCGCAATACCGGACATAATATTGGCCAAAGCATTTAAAGTATCATTGATTACTATTTCAGGAATAATCACTGCTTCTACCGAATCCTTTCTTTCCTTATCCAATACAATCTGCGGTAAAATGGTATCTTGTTTTAATTCTCCCGTTTTTACTGTTGTTGAAGGTGAACATCCCACCATCACACAAATTCCAAATACAAACACACATACTTTTTTAAACTTCATTTTTCTTTCTTTTAGCTGATATAAAATTTCCAATAAAATAAATTCCCCCGCCAAGGGCAACATTTAATAATCCGAATAAAGACTCTGCCGGCTTTTGAGTGAATACAAAATAAATAGTAAAGCCATTTAATAATAAAAACAAAGTAGGTGTCACAGGATAACCCCAGGTTTTATAGCCCGTTATTTCCACCTTACGGTGCCTCAAAACAAAGATGCTGCTTACGGTCAGGAATGTAAAAATACTCAGACTAAAACCAACGAAGGTCAATACAGCTTCAAACTGAGAAGATAAAATCAATATTACTGTAATCAATGATTGTGTAATAACAGCAGCGTAAGGAACATTATTTTTATTGGTCTTCGCTAACAGACTCAACATTGGCAAGTCTTCTCCCATTGATTTAATAATACGTGGCCCTGCCATGATCATCGCACTGATCGATGATAACAATAAAAAAGCAATGATCAGGCTCATCATTTTACCGATCGTTTCTCCAAATATATGAGCAGCACTCACATGCCCAATTTCTAAAACACCGGTCAATTCAGACATAGGAGCGCTATATAAGAAAACGAAATTTAATAATACGTAAATCACTGTTACAATTAATGTTCCCAGTAATAAAGCTTTCGGCAAATTCTTTTGAGGATTCTGCATATCACCGGCGAGATATGATGCAGCATTCCACCCGCTGTAGGCATAAGACACATAAATCAAAGAAACCCAAAAACCTGCACTGAAAATTTCTTTCATTGAACCGGGCTGAGGCAAAATAGTTGTTTCATGTCCGGGTGTATGCACCAGCCCGGCAATAATAAAACAAACAATTACTGTTACTTTTAAGATAGTCAGTACTTTTTGAACACTGCTACCGAATTTCAAATCCATTGTATGGATCAACGTAATCAATGCCACAACAGTTAATGCGCAAACCGTTATATTAACTTCCGGTATGATTTTATGAACATATGTTCCTAATGCCATAGATGCTAATGCAACTGGCGCTGCAAAGCCAACCGTGGAAGAAACCCACCCCGACATAAAACCGATGGATGGGTGCATAAGTTTAGAAAGATAAACGTACTCTCCCCCACTCCTTGGAATAGCCACTCCAAGTTCACCATAAACCAATGCGCCACAAAAAGAGATGATGCCTCCCAATAACCACAAAACTAAAATGGTAAACAC
>JANPOX010000600.1:0-8957 GCA_031428235.1 Bacteroidia bacterium
GTAATTGAGCGCACAGAACAGTTTCAATCTGTTAACAAAGAATTAGAAGCATTTGCCTATTCAATTTCACATGATTTGAGAGCACCTCTCAGGGCTATAAATGGGTTTGCAAAAATTTTGAAAGAAGATTACCTTGAAAAATTAGATGATGATGGCATGGGTTCTCTCAATGCAATTCTTAATAATTCAAAAAGGATGGGGCAACTCATTGATGATTTGCTGGCATTTTCCAGATTAGGAAGGAAAGCTGTTACAACTTCTGAAATAAATATGGCTGTACTTGTTTCATCTGTAAAGGAAGAAGAAATGCTTGGGAATTCAAACAACGTAGAATTTGTAATTCATGAACTTCTACCTGCTATGGGTCAACAATCGTTGATAAAGCAGGTGTGGGTTAATTTAATTTCTAATGCAATAAAGTATTCAAAGCATAAACCAAAAACTACTATTGAAATCGGATCATATGAAAAAGACAATCTTGTTGTATATTATGTAAAAGATAACGGCGCCGGTTTTGATATGCAATATTATGAAAAGCTTTTTGGAGTTTTTCAGCGCTTACATTCCCAGGAAGAATTTGAAGGAACAGGAATAGGCCTGGCTATTGTTCAAAAAATTATTCAACGCCATAATGGCACAGTATGGGCAGAATCAAAATTAAACGAAGGAACGTGTTTTTCTTTCAGCTTACCGGGTATTAACTCTTAAATTAAAAAAAATGAACTACGATAATATTGAAATTTTATTTGTTGAGGACAGTATAGATGATGCTACCCTTACTATGCGCGCCCTTAGAAAAGGTGGTCTATCTAACACTATATTCCACGTCAAAGATGGAGCAGAAGCCCTTGATTTTATGTATTGCAGAGGAGCTTATGAATCGCGGAGTATTGAGATTCATCTTAAGCTGATTTTACTTGATTTAAAAATGCCAAAAGTTTCCGGTATGGAAGTATTGGAGAAAATTAAATCAGATCCAAAATATAAAACGATTCCAATTGTTATTCTTACCTCTTCAAAGGAAGATCCGGATATTAAACGATGTTATGAACTTGGTGCAAACAGTTACATTGTAAAACCGGTGGAGAGCGATAATTTTTTTCAAACAATTAAAGATCTTAGTTTTTACTGGATGATTTCGAATCAGCCGCAAGCATAATAATGGACACCGTCTTAAAAATACTTTTGGTTGAGGATTCTGAAATGGATGCAGTTTTACTTCTCCGATTTTTGAAGAGGGAAAATATTCTTTACAGTCATTCGAGAGTTTGGACTAAAGAAGAATATGTAAAAGCCCTGAAAGAGAACGAATACGATATAATAATTGCTGACCATTCGCTTCCTCAGTTTAGTGGAATGGAAGCATTTCGCATTCTGAAAAATGAAAAAAGCAATATCCCTTTTATTTTATTAACCGGCACCGTATCCGAAAATATATTAACCGAATACGCCAAGGAAGGAATTGACGATTATATTCTAAAAGATAATCTGCTGCGACTGCCCTCTGCAATTGCAAATGTAGTGAGTAAGAAAAAAATTGAAGAACTGCATAATAAATTAGAAATTGCACACAGGAGTATTCAGGACAGTATAAATTATGCAAAAAAAATCCAGAATGCTATGCTTCCGGATACAGCCTTGTTTAGTGATACTTTTCCTGATTCTTTTGGTTTATTTAAACCAAAAGACACTTTAAGCGGCGATTTTTACTGGCTAAAACAACAGGAGAATAAATTTTTCATAGCTGCTGCTGATTGCACCGGGCATGGTATTCCCGGAGCGTTAATGAGCATGATAGGGATTGAAAAATTAAATCAGGCTGTTATTAAATCTGATGATCCTTCCCAGATATTACAACAACTTAATGATAGTATAGAAATTGCCTTATGTCAATCTTCACTACATGAGCACAGCAGGGATGGAATGGATATAGCTTTATGCAGTTTTGATAAGGAAACTGGAACTCTCGAATTTGCATCCGCTAATAGGCCTCTTTGGATCATTCGTAAAGGGAAAGCTGAAATTGAAGAAATAAAAGGTACTAAGAGAGCAATTGGTGGATTAGCAACCGGAACTGACAACGGATTTGAAAGCCATGAGATAACATTGCAGAAAGGAGATACTTTTTACATTTTCTCTGACGGTTTTGCAGATCAATTTGGCGGCGAGCGCTTGAAAAAATTAACGTCCAGAAAATTTAAACAGGTTTTACTCGATATTCAACATCTTTCGATGCCAGATCAGGAAAAATATTTAATAGATTTTTTGGAGAACTGGCAATCAGGAATTGAACAAGTAGATGATATTTTAGTTATAGGTGTTCGGCATTAGTTTTTAAAGGCTATTACAATTTTACTTTATAATTTCTTTCTTAAATCAATACCTGTGTATTTCATTATTTTTTTTGCACAGATTTCACTTTTAGTCTTTTTGCATCCTTAAGACTATTATTAAGCATCCATTCTATTTGACCATTCACACTTCGGAATTCATCAGCGGCCCATTTTTCAATGGCTTTCATGGTCTCTGAATCTATTCTTAATGCAAAGGACTTTTTCTCTGACATCACTTATTGATTTAAAGTTCCGGTATTAATTACAGGTTTAGTTTCACTATCACCACACAGAACAACCATTAAATTGCTTACCATCGCCGCTTTCCTGTCTTCATCAAATTCAATAATTTCTTTGTCTGCTAAAAGTTTCAATGCGCTTTCTACCATTCCAACTGCTCCTTCCACTATCTTATGGCGGGCAGCAACAACAGCCGAAGCTTGTTGTCTTCTTAACATGGAGTGTGCAATTTCCGGCGCATAAGCTAAATATCCTATTCTTGATTCCACTACTTCTATTCCGGCAATCTCTAATCGTTCTGTAACTTCACCTTCAAGCGCTTTATTCACATCATCAAAATTAGTGCTTAAGGTAACTGTGGCTTTTTCATCTTCAAAATGATCATACGGAAAAGAACCTGCAAGTTTTCTAACCGCTGAGTCAGTTTGAATTCTAATAAAATCTTCATAATTATCTACCTCAAACGTCGACTTAAATGTGTCTTTAACTTTCCATACTAAAATAACGCTAATTAAAATAGGGTTTCCCATTTTATCGTTTACTTTAATTTTTTCGCTCTCAAAGTTTCTTGCACGCAAGGATAAACTCGTTCTACTATATAATGGGTTAATCCAAAACAATCCGTTTTGTTTAACGCTTCCTTTATAATCTCCAAACAATAATAGAACTTTTGAGTTATTCGGGCTTATAACAATTAAACCTTTTATAATTAGAATACATAATGGCAGTAACGCAATTCCCAGTAAATTGTTTTCTGAACTAAAGCCAAATCCTATTAATAAGGCTGTTACTAATAGGATAAAAATGGCTATGTAACCATTCATTGGTGTAATAATTTTTTCTGTTTTCATAGTGAGTAATATTTAAATGATATCAAATTGATATCATAAATGTAAACAATAATTTAATATAAAAACAAATACTTTTAAGTTATTTTAGATTAGCTTTACATATGAGTGATGAAGAACCAAAAGGTGCAAGGCGAGTTCGATATAAAGGCACGCACCCAAAATCTTTTAAAGAAAAATACAAAGAGCTGCAACCCGAAAATTATTCGGAAGATGTGGCAAAAGTAATGCAGCAGGGAAGAACACCCGCAGGCATGCACCGCTCTATTTGCGTAAGTGAGATAATGGATTTTTTGAAAATTGTTCCCGGACAAATTGGACTGGATGCAACCCTGGGTTATGGCGGACATAGTTTAGAGATATTGAAATGTCTTACTCCGGGTGGAATGTTGTATGCCATGGATGTAGATCCATTTGAATTACCAAGAACGCAGGAGCGATTGAAGGTATTAGGGTACGGAGCTGAATCAATCGTTTTTAAGAAAATGAATTTCGCAGCTATTGATCAGGTAGCTATAGAATCGGGACCTTTGAATTTTGTATTAGCTGATCTCGGAGTATCGTCCATGCAGATTGATAATCCCGAAAGAGGTTTTTCATTTAAGATTGAAGGACCGCTGGACCTGAGGTTAAATCCTAACAAAGGAAAATCAGCAGGAGTTCTTTTAAAAACAATTGCTCCACGCAAACTGGCTGAGGTGCTATTCGAAAACTCCGATGAACCGCATTATGAGCCTATTACTTTTGCAATTGTATCTAAAATAGAGCAGGGGATTGCCATTAACACGACAACTGATCTGCAGGAAACAATTGCAGAAGCTTTGGCTTTTTTACCGGAGAGTACACGTAAAGAAGAAATTAAAAAAGCTTGTCAACGTTGTTTCCAGGCATTGCGCATCGAAGTGAATGATGAGTTTGGTGTATTGGATTCGTTTTTAGAAAAGTTGCCTTACGTCCTTGCTCCTGGTGGTAGAGTAGCCATTCTTTCTTTTCATTCAGGTGAGGACAGGCGCGTTAAAAAATCTTTTCAATCTTTGAATCGTGCTGGAATTTATTCTGAAGTAGCTCCTGATCCAATCAGGCCTTCTGCAGAAGAAAGCTATACGAATCCACGCGCACGTTCAGCTAAATTGCGTTGGGCTATCAAAGCTTAAAATTATCTTTTTTAATAATGGCCAAATAAAATTATTTTTACTTACAACCATTTTTAACTATTTCATCTGCGGCGCCTACGCTTCCTAATGATTGTGCCATCTTCAAGTCATTACAGGAACCTGGTAAATCGTTCATGTATTTCTTTAATTTTCCCCTGTAATAATAAGCACGGAAAGATTTTGGATCAATTTCTATTGCTTTAGTGAGATCTGCCATCGCGAGCGCATCTTTTTCTGTTTGATAATAAGTAATCCCTCTCTCGAGTATGGCTGCTTTATAATCCGGTTTGATAAGCAACGATTCATTAAAATCTTCAATAGCTCCCTGGTAATCTTTTAAGTTATAACGGCTAATCCCTCTTTGATAAAATTCATCATATGTTTTTTTAATGGCCAATGCAGAAGTACAATCTTCAATAACACCTTTATCATCGCCATCATCATATTTAATCAAAGCCCTATAGTAAAAGGCCGTTTCTGATTTTGGATCCTTCTGAATGGCGATATTCATATCCGACAAAGCGAGTGCATACTTTGCCTCACTATAATAATTGGCCCCTCTCCACAGGTAGTGCTTTGCATCGTTTAATTTTAAATCAATTGCAGCATTAAAATCGGGTTCTGCTTCTTTGTACTTTTTTAATTGGTGCTTGGCTAATGCCCTGTTATAATAAGCTTCCGGTTTAGCGGGATTTAATTCAAGCGATTTGTTATTATCCGCTAAACTCTGTTCATAATTTTTGAGATCATAATATACAATGGCTCTGTTGTAATAAGCTTTTGCATATTTAGGATCATGAGAGATCACTGTATCATAATCCGTTATTGCTTCCTTGTATTTTTTTAAGTTTAAATAATGCAGTCCCCTCCAAAAATAAGTTTCATAATAGTTTTTTAAAGAAAGTGCTTTGTTGCAATCAGCCACTCCTCCTTCAAAATCTTTGAGGTAATATTTTGTAATCGCCCGAAAGTAATAACCGTTTTCGTATTTTTCATCAGATGCAACAGCCTTGTTAAGTATTGTAAGTGCTTCGTTGTATTGTTTCAATTCATATAATGAAGCGCCTTTGTAAGTAAGGGCTTTAGCATAATTTGTATTGAGAGAAATAGCAGTGTCAAAATCTGCGATGGCCATTTTATGATTTTCTAGCTGGTAATGGCAGAGACCGCGGCTGTAATACGCATCTGCACTTTTTCTGCCCAATGAAATGCTCTTATCAAAATTTGTGAGTCCGTCCTTATAGTCTTTCATCTCATAGGCGCATAAACCGCGGTTATACATAGCAGATCCATCTTTTGGTTTTTTCATGAGATAGCTGGAATAATCAAGGTAAGCACCTGAATAATCTTTATCCTCAAATTTTTTAAAGGCTTTGGAAAACAACGGATCCACTTCATCTTTGTCTCTTTGTGAGAACAATGGAATGTTGATTAATAAATTTAATGCAATAAAGTAAAGTAATTTTTTCATTGAATAGGTTTAAAGATTAGCGGGAAAGAACATCTAATATTTTAATCATTTCGGGATTCAGATCTTCAATGTGTTTTACCGCATCTCTGAAATGAGTATAGCATACTTGCTTGTTAACGATGCCAATCATTTCATTGGTATGTCCGTTTTGCAAAGCTTTCACTGCATAGTAGCCAATGATGCTCGCATTCACACGTTCCATGCAACTAGGGTTTCCTCCCCGCTGTATATGACCTAAAATGGAAATGCGGATATCAAATTCAGGCCATTCTTTTTTTAGTAAAGTACCAATACCCATAGCTCCACCATTTTCATCGCCTTCGGCCACAATAATGATTCTGCTTTTTTTAGTTAGGCGCCATGATTTTTTATTTTCCAATAATAGCTGCAAATCATTTTTTCGTTCCGGTATTAAAATAGCTTCTGCACCACACGCAATGGCACTTCTTAGAGCAATTAATCCGGCATCTCTTCCCATAACCTCTACTACAAAAATTCGGTCATGACTCTCAGCAGTATCCCTGATCTTATCAACGGCTTCTACTACCGTATTGGTTGCTGTATCATAACCAATGGTAAAGTCGGTGCCGATTAAATCATTATCAATAGTTCCCGGGCAGCCAACAATTTGTAAGGGATGTTTAGTGCTAAATTCTAATGCTCCTTTAAAACTTCCGTCGCCACCAATTACAATGAAGCCTTCAATATTATGTTTTTGTAATGTTTCATGAGCTGATTGCATTCCTTCGGGAGTCATAAAACGTTTACTACGGGCGGTTTTTAAAATGGTACCTCCGCGGTGAATGATGTTGGAGACCTTACTTTTAGTAAGGTGAATGTGGTCATCATCTATCAGTCCTTCGTATCCTCGGTAAAAACCAACAACATCAATATGTTCGGCACGGGCTGTTCTTACAATGGCTCTGATGCAGGCATTCATTCCGGGTGAATCCCCACCTGATGTGATTAATCCTATTTTTTTCATATGTTTATTTTTTTCTGATCGCGTAAATTAATTCGTCAAGGAATTCATTATTCTTGAATATGGTTTTTTCAAATTTTGCTTCCAGTTTAAAACCGGCCTTTTCAATCACACGTTGTGATGGAATATTGGTTCCATAAATTCTGGCAAAGATCCGAACAATATCCATGTTTTTAAAACCATAATCTACTATTTGTTCTATGGCGTTTTTGATTACTCCTTTTCCCCAATATGCCTCGCCCAGCCAATAACCAATTTCGGCATTCTTTCTTAATATATCAGTTTGTAAATGTAAACCAATACTTCCAATGGGTTTTCCCTCAACTGTAATCGCAAATATTTTTGAATTCGGATTGGCCGTTGCAAATCCAATAAATGTTTTTCCGTTTTCAATAGTATAAGGGTTTGGAAAAACATCTGCCATGGACCTCGCAATATTTTTGTTATTGGCGAGTTCTACTAAATGATCCAGGTCGTCCAAATGCCAGGGGCGCAATGTAATTTGCATATTATTTCTTTCTTTTTCCAAGTATCCAGAATAATAAAACAGGTAATAAAAACAGATCGGCAATAACTGCGATAATGATGGTAATGCAAATTAAAAATCCAAAATAAAATGTACTTTGAAAATCACTGACCATTAAGCTGACAAAGCCCCCCATTAAAATAAAGGTAGTTAATAAAATTGGTTTACCGGTTTCAAAATAGGTTCGTTTAAAGGCATAAACCAGTGATTTTCCATAACCTAATTCAATTTTTAACCGTGAAATAAAATGAATGGTATCATCGGTAGCCACCCCAAAAGCAATACTAAAAACTAATGAAGTAGCAGCCTTTAATTCTATGCCCGAAAAACCCATGATTCCTGCAATAATTAACAAGGGGATAAGATTTGGAACAATAAATACTAATACCATTCGCCAGCTTCGATGCAGAAAATAAGTCAATAAAGCAATTACTATAATTGAGAATAAGAATCCCTGGGTCATATTTGTCACCATGTATTCATTATTCCTGTCAATTAAATGCGCCGCTCCTGTTATTTTTATTTCAATGTCTTTTGAATTGATATTCTTGCTAATAAATTCCTGCAAATGTTTATTAAGTTCATTTACCCTTAAACTACCAATATCACTGATCTTTCCGTTGATCCGAGCAAATTTTCCATCAACCGTAATAATCCGTTTTATGTCTTTATTATTCTTATTTGAGACGAGTTGTTTTCTGACATCTTCATAATCTTCTTTGCCGGGAAATTTTCCTTCACCGGAGGTTTCGTCGTTCAAAGCTTTAAAAATATTTTTTGTTAGCATGGCTGGTGAATACATAAAGCCGGCTTTAAAATCTTTCTTTAAAAATTCATCAACTTCATTCAGCTGCCTCATCACCTCATAATCCCAAACCGTTTTATCACCTTTAATTTCAATAGCCAATTCCAACGGTCGAACTCCACTGTAATGTTTGTCAAAAAAAATAAAATCCTGTTTTATTTTCACACTGTCCGAAAGGTCTTCCAGTAAAATATTATTGACTCTAATTTTATAAACACCAATAATGGAAATAACTACCAGTAAGCCTGTTGTTACGATGATCGTTTTTTGGTTTCTGAAAATCCAGAATAAAATTTTGCGCATGGCATTATAGGTTCTGTTATTATGATCATGCACTGCCACCAGTTTTTTTGGTGTAAAGAAATAGAGTAGGGAAGGAAGCAGGGTGTAAGTTAAGGCAAAGGCAATAATAATTCCTACAGAAGTATAGATTCCAAAATCTTTGATGGGTTTAATGCTTGAAAAAAGTAAAGACAAAAATCCGACAACGGTTGTAATTAATGTAAGGAATGTTGGAAACCCAACTTCTTTCAGAATCAGTGGATATATTTTTTGTTTTTCTGTTCCTCTTCCTATTTCTTCAAAATATTTGGAAAAA
>JANPOX010000601.1:0-2173 GCA_031428235.1 Bacteroidia bacterium
CAATGGGAAAAAGTGCCGGTTTTAAAGTGGAAGTATTTAATAAAGCTAAGATCAAACAATTAAAAATGGGAGGTTTACTTTCCGTGAACCAGGGGAGTGTTGATCCTCCAACCTTCACGGTAATGGAATACAAACCCAAAAATCCAAAAAATAAAAAGCCTTATGTTTTAGTGGGCAAAGGAGTAGTTTATGATACCGGTGGTTTAAGTTTGAAGCCTACGCCAAACAGTATGGATTTAATGAAATGTGATATGGCGGGCGGTGCAGCAGTAGGTTGTACTATGTATGCCATTGCCAAAGCAAAATTAAATGTCCACGTAATTGCTTTGGTTCCTGCTACAGATAATCGCCCGGGCTTTAATGCTTTTGCACCCGGAGATATTATTACCATGATGGATGGAAGTACAGTTGAAATGCTGAACTCCGATGCAGAAGGTCGTATGATTCTGGCAGATGCATTACATTTCGCAAAACGCTATAAACCGGAAATGGCTATTGAATTATCTACACTTACTGGCGCTGCAATGGCTGCAATAGGACAGTATGGCATTGTAAGTATGGGTACGGCAACGGATGAACAAAAAACAAAGCTAACTGTGAGCGGATTGAGAATGCACGAACGCTTAGCGGAGTTTCCTTTTTGGGACGAATATGACGAGTTGATTAAATCGGATATTGCCGATCAGAAAAACCTGGGTGGACCCTTTGGAGGCGCTATTACTGCCGGAAAGTTTTTAGTAAAATATACTGATTACCCTTATATGCATTTTGATATTGCCGGCCCTGCTTTTATTTCTGCAAAAGATAGTTATAGAGGAAAAGGTGGAACCGGTTATGGTGTAAGACTTTTATTTGATTTTTTCTCTAATTTGTAATTTGAAATTATTGCTACATATTATAGTGTTTTGCTCTTTCTTGGGAAGTGCCCAGGTGAAGATGAATGAATCATTGATAGTGGTATGTTATGACCAATCTAGTAAAACGGATCTGAAACAATTAATCATAAAATATAATTTTGTAAATCATTCCTATGCTGGCCGTGATACCATCATGCGTATTGACGGGACAAGGAACGGGAAAGATTATCTGAGGTTTGATCAAGGCGAAAATACCTTTTATCAAAATCGATATTTGATTTCTGCTAAAGGCTGTATACTTGATTTGGGAACAAAAGAAGTATTGCACGATGCCCAGGCAACAGTTGTTCGTTATGGTATTGATAGTGTTATCTATTTCATCAATGATGTTTTCTCCGGATCCTACTATTCTTTTTACGACTTAAAAAAACGTAAATATTCAAACATCAATAATCCTGAATTTAAACCGGTTATCGGACAGAATGTTGAGGTTGATCAGAAAACCTCCCCTTATAAATTGATTTATTCTCCAAAAGGTAAATCAAAAGTTGTGTTAATGGAGGATGCAGGACACGGTGGCGTTTCTTCATTAGAAAAGAAAACAGAAGTGCCGATTTTCTGGATAAACAATAATTCCTTTCTGTTTCCCTACATAAAAATCACAGACCTGGAAGGAAGTATCATCAAATATGACCTTGATCTAAAAACACAAAAGATTATTGGTGGCTTCAATTCTGTTGCTAAAGTGCCCACTACTTTTAGTTTTATTAAGGTAAGTAATGGACTAGTGGAGTTTTCTTTTAAAGATAAATATTTTCTCATTAATCCGATTAAAGAAACGATGTTAGCGGCTTATTACAAAGAGTTTGATGAAAATTATTCGGTGAGTATTGAGCCGAAACCAATAGGAAGAGCCATTTACTATAAAGGCATTGAAATTGGAAAAAAGAATTTTGAATTGAATAACTTTAAAGCTTCAGAAAACTATGCGGCAATAATCACTAATATTAAACTGGGAGAATCCGTTTATAAGCGGGAGCTTTCGATTTATAGTGTGTTTAAAGCTAAATGGGAAAATATTTACATTGACAATTTACGGTCAATAGCTGGTTGGATTATTAATTAAAACATTATGCTAGAAAATAAAGTTGTTGTTGGAATATCACAAGGGGACCTTAATGGTGTCGGTCTCGAAATCATTTTGAAAACCTTAACCGATCCTATGATGTCGGAGATTTGCGTACCTGTTTTATTCAGTTCACAAAAGACAGTTTCTTATTTTAGAAAAATGCTGAACCTTGAGGATTTTAATTTTA